>NZ_BACZ01000286.1 GCF_000333375.1 Curtobacterium sp. B18 | reverse complement strand
GACCCTGGTGCGGTTCGCGAAGTCGATCGACGCCACGCAGATCGTCATCGGCGTGAGCCGCCGCAGCCGGGTCGCGGCGGCGATCACCGGACCGGGCATCGGCAACACCGTGATCCGCGAGTCCGGCGACATCGACGTCCACGTCGTCACCCACGAGCGTGCCGGGGGCGGCTTCGCCCTGCCGCGGCTCGGCGGCAGCCTGTCCCGCGGCCGGATCGTCGCCGCGTTCGCGCTGTCCCTCGTGGCCGGTCCGCTCCTGACCTGGTTGCTCTCGCTCGGCAAGGACCCGGACGCGATCACCGTCGACGTGCTCGCCTACCAGCTGCTCGTGCTCGTGGTCGCGCTCGTCGGCGGCATGTGGCCGGCCGTGTTCGCCGCAGTGCTGTCCGGGCTGAGCCTCGACTTCTTCTTCGTGCAACCCCTCTACATGGTCACCGTCCAGCAGCCGTGGCACCTGGTGGCCCTCGTCATGTACGTCGTCAGCGCGGTGCTCGTGAGCTTCGTGGTCGACCGCTCGGCACGGCGGTCCCGGGCCGCACGGCGTGCGGCAGCCGAGTCTGGGCTGCTGATGGGGATCGCGGGCAGCGTGCTCCGCGGCGACGACGCCCTGCAGGCGCTGCTCGACCGGACCCGCGAGGCCTTCGGCTTCGCCGGCGTCCGGATCCGGCAGGGCGACGAGGTCCCGGCGACCTCGGGGGCGTTCGGCGAGACGCCGGACGCCGCCACGACCCTGGCGTCCGGCGCCGTCCTCGAGTTCGCGGGCGCCCCGGACGACCCGACCCAGCGGCGACTGCTGCGGGTCGTCGAGCAGCAGCTCGACGCCGCGGTCGAGCACCGCGACCTCACCCGGGCCGCGGTCGACGCCGAGCGCATCGCCGCGGTGGACCGGGTCCGCAGCGCGATCCTCGCCGCCGTCGGACACGACGTGCGACGGCCGATCGCGGCCGCCTCGGCGGCCGTGCAGACGCTCCGTGCGTCGGACATCGAGTTGTCGACGGACGACCGGGAGGCGCTGCTCGCCACCGCCGACGAGAGCCTCCGTCAGCTGGCGGTGCTGTTGGCCGACCTGCTGGACGTCAGCCGCGTGCAGGCCGGGGTGCTCGCCGTGGCCCCGGTGCCGCTCGCCCTCGAGACGGTGGTCGCCCCGGCACTCGACGAACTCGAGCTCGGTCCGGACGACGTCGACCTCGACCTCCCCGCCGACCTCCCGCCGGTCCTCGCCGACGCCGTGCTCCTGCAGCGCGTGGTGGTGAACCTCCTCGCGAACGCCGTGCGCTACGCACCCGAGGACACTCGGGTCCGCATCGCCGCGAGCGCGTTCGGCGGCGGGGTCGAACTGCGCGTCGCCGACCACGGCCCGGGGATCCCGTCGGACCGCGTCGACGAGGTGTTCCAGCCGTTCCAGCGCCTCGGCGACACCGACAACGACACCGGCCTCGGGCTCGGCCTGGCGCTCGCCCGCGGCTTCACCGAGGGCATGGGCGGCACGATCGAGGTCGACGACACCCCCGGCGGCGGGCTCACCGTCGTGGTGCGGTTGCCGATCGCCGGACACCTGGGAGTGGAGATCCGATGAAGGGCCGTGCGCGATGAAGGTCTTGATCGCCGACGACGACGCGCAGCTCGTCCGCGCGCTCGCCGTGACGCTCGCCGCACGCGGGTACGACGTCGTCACCGCCCGCGACGGCCGGGTCGCGATCGACGCGGTCATCACCGAGCGGCCGGACCTGGTGCTGCTCGACCTCGGCATGCCCCGGCTCGACGGCATCGGCGTGCTCGAGGGCATCCGGGCCTGGTCACAGGTGCCGGTGCTCGTGCTCTCGGGCCGGACCGACTCGTCCGACAAGGTCGACGCGCTCGACGCCGGTGCCGACGACTACGTGACGAAGCCCTTCCAGATGGACGAGCTGCTCGCCCGGCTCCGGGCGCTCGGCCGCCGGCAGGTCGCGGCGGCGACGGCCGCGGGGGCGACCCCGTCGGTGTCGATCGGCGACCTCGTGGTGGACCTCGTCGCGAAGCAGGTCACCCCGCCGTCCGGCCCCGCGATCCGGCTGACCCCGACCGAGTGGCGGCTGCTCGAGGTCCTCGTGACGAACCCCGATCGGCTGATGACCCGCGAGATGCTGCTCACCGAGGTGTGGGGTCCGTCGCACGGCAGCGACTCGGGCTACCTGCGCCTGTACATGGCGCAGCTGCGACGCAAGCTCGAACCCGACCCGGCGCACCCGCGGTACCTGGTGACCGAGTCGGGCATGGGCTACCGGTTCAGTCCGCGTGCGTGACGAGCCGCGTCGTGCACGTGACGGGGCGCTGTCGTGGACGTGACGGGTCCCTGTCGTGGTGGTCGGGCCCGTGCGCTTCCTAGGCTCGGAGCATGAACGAGATGCGGATCGCTGCACTGCGGCGTGAACGGGGCTGGACGCAGGAACGGCTCGCCGAGGCGAGCGGGATCGCGGTCCGGACCGTCCAACGGCTCGAGGGCGGCAAGGACGCCAGCCTCGAGACCCTGAGTGCCCTCGCCCGTGCGCTGGAGGTCCCCGTCCGGGACCTGTTCGCCGCGGGGGAGACGTCCGGCCTGGACCCGGCGGTGCGTGGCCTCGACGAGCGGACGGCGGCCGACCGGGCCGCCCGCGACCGGGCGGTCGCGGGGTTCTGGTCGCTGTACTCCGCGATCGGTGTGGGGTTCGGCATCGCGACCACGCTGCTCGTCGTGCTCCGGGTCTGGTCCCCGCTCGTCTTCATCGCCGTCGGCGGGTACTGGGCCGTCGGGCGGTACGCCGGACGCTTCCTGCTCGACGCGGTCGTCGGGCCCCGACTCGACCGCCGGTACCCCGCTCGCGAGGACCGCGACCGCGCCGGCACGCTGACGGCGTTCCTCAGGCCCGGGAAACTGACCGCGGCGAGCTCCGCCCGGGTCCGGGCCCCGAGCTTCCGGAGCAGGTTCGCCACGTGGTACTTCACGGTGTTCGTGCTGATCCCGAGCCCGTCGGCGATCTCCCCGTTGCCGACCCCGGTGGCGACGAGTCGCAGCACGTCCTGTTCGCGGGGCGTCAGGTCGGACGCGTCCGAGGGTACCGGTGCGCCCGGCGGCGGATCGAGGGGGATCCGGATGTCGAGCACCGACCCCCAGCCCGCCGTGGACGCGACCCGCAGCTCCCCGTCGAGGGCCACCACCCGCTCGGCGATCGGCCGGACGCTGTCGTCGTGCGCGTCGAGTGTGCCGGCGCCGTCGTCACGGAGCTGCATCAGGAGGTTCCGCCCGTCGCAGTCCCACTGGATCCGGACCCGTCGTGCGGCACCCTCGTCCACGAGGGCGAGCACCGCCGTCCGCACGATCGCCCGGGCGCTGTGGGCGACGTCGCCGGGGAGCGCCCGCCCGGTCGCCGGCGGCTCGACGAACTGCAGGTCGAGGTTCCCGAACCGGACGAGCGGCCGGAGGTCCGCGCGGAGCCGGGAGAACGCCCCGGTGACGGGTTCGAGCAGCGCGCCGCGCTGCCGGTCGGTCACCGTCCGGAGGTCCACGAGCGCCGCCGACGCGATCTCGACCGCCTCGGCGCGGGCGGCAGCGTCGCCGACGCGCGGCGACCGGAGCACCGCGAGCACCGACTCCAGGGTGAGGGCGTGGCGGTCCGCCTGCTCCGCGACGGTCCGCGCGTGGTCGGCGGCGGCGAGGCGTCCCGCGGAGTCGCGCCGCGCCTCCTGGACGGCCGACGGAGCCGCCGTCCCGTCATCGCGCACGTTGTCGGTCACGGGACCAACCGTACGACTCCCACCCGAGCGGGTGGGGCCACCCGATCGGGCGGGGACCCCGCCGTGTCGGGTAGCGGCGGCCGACCGGCGTCCCGACCACGATCGATGCCATGCCCGCCGCCACCGTCACCGACGCCCTCGCCCTGATCGTCCGCGAGTCCGCCGACCTCGCCGAGACGCTGCGGGGTGACACCGACGCCGCCCTCGACCTGCTCAGCGGCGCCGAGCGCGTGTTCGTCCACGGGGCCGGCCGCTCCGGTCTCGCCCTCCGGATGACGGCCATGCGGCTCATGCACCTCGGCCTCGACGTCCACGTCGTCGGCGAGGTGACGACCCCCGCCGTCCGGGCGGGCGACGTCCTGCTCGTCGCGAGCGGATCGGGGACCACGACCGGCATCGTCCAGGCCGCGCGCACCGCGGTCGACGTCGGCGCCGCGGTCCTCGCGATCTCGACGACCGACGACGCACCGCTCGGCGCGCTCGCCGCCGTCACCCTCGTCGTCCCCGCCGCGACGAAGACCGACCGGTCCGGCAGCGCCTCCGAGCAGTACGCGGGCAGCCGCTTCGAACAGGCCGTCGTCCTCGTCGGCGACGCGCTCTTCCACGCCCTCTGGACCCGGAGCGGACGCTCCGCCGACGACCTGTGGCCCAGCCACGCCAACCTCGAGTGAAAGGCACACCCATGCAGATCCAGTTCGCCATCGACACCCTCACCACCGAGGCCGCGCTCGACCTCGCCGCGAAGGCCGCCCCGAGCGTCGACGTCCTCGAGCTCGGCACCCCGCTCATCAAGGCCGAGGGGCTCTCGGTCATCACCGCGATGAAGCAGGCGCACCCGGACAAGACCGTGTTCGCCGACCTCAAGACGATGGACGCCGGCGAGCTGGAGGCGGGCATCGCCTTCGCCGCGGGTGCCGACCTCGTCACCGTGCTCGGTGTCGCCGGGGACTCCACCATCCGCGGGGCCGTCGCCGCCGCCGAGAAGCACGGCAAGGGCATCGTCGTCGACCTCATCGGGGTGGACGACAAGGCCGCCCGTGCCCGTGAGGTCGTGGCCCTCGGCGCGCAGTTCGTCGAGGTGCACGCCGGACTCGACGAGCAGGCCGAGGTGGGCTTCACCTTCTCCACCCTGCTCGAGGCCGGCGAGGCCTCCGGCGTCCCCTTCTCGATCGCCGGCGGCGTGAAGGCCTCCTCGATCGCCGCGGTGCAGGCATCCGGCGCGATCATCGCCGTCGCCGGCAGCGCCATCTACAGCGCGGACGACGTCGCAGCCGCTGCGGCGGAGCTGCGTGCGGCCGTCACCGAGGACGCCTCGGTCTGACCCGGTCCAGGAGGCGCGGGTCGGCCCGACCGGGTCGGCGCGCGCCTGCGGGCGGTAGCGTCGAGGCGTGACGACGATCGCGCTGCGCCGGGTGACGGCGGACGACTGGGAGACCTGGCGTCCGGTCCGGCTCGCGGCGCTCGCCGACGCCCCGACGGCCTTCGGATCGACACTCGGCGACTGGGCTGATGCCGGCGAGGACCGCTGGCGGACCCGGCTCTCGATCCCGGGCGCGCTCGACCTGCTCGCCCACACCGAGGACGGGGCCGCCGTCGGCATGGCCAGCGGCGTCCCGGGCGATGATCCCGGCACCGCCGAACTCATCTCGATGTGGGTCGACCCCGCCGCACGCGGCCGGGGCGTCGCGGCAGCGCTCATCCGTGCAGTCGCGACCTGGGCGGCCCGTGCCGGTGCCCACACGCTCGAACTGTCCGTGATGCCGGACAACGCCGGGGCCCGGCGCGCGTACGAGCACTGCGGGTTCCGCGCCGTCGACGAGCCCGGCGACGCGCTGCCGGACGGTCGGCACGAGGTGGTGATGCGGCGCGACCTCGCGGCGGAACGCCCGCAGGGAGCAGGAAGCGCATGAACCGAGTCCTCCGCTGGTCCGCCTGGGTCGTCACCGTGATCGTGCTGATCGCGGTGGTGTTCCTCGTCTGGGCGAACATCGTCATGCAGGGCACCCGGAGCGCGGCCCTGCAGGTCTGGCGGGACGACCGGGTGGCGGTCCGGGACGCGGGCGACTCCGTGGTGATGACCCCGACCGGCAGCGCGAACGGCGCGGGCATCGTCTTCATCCCCGGTGCGAAGGTCGATCCGTACGCCTACATGGCGACGTTCCGGCAGGTCGTGGCCGCCGGGACGACCGTCGTGATCACGAAGCCGACGCTGCACCTCGCCTTCTTCGACACCCGCGGGCTGTCGACGTTCGAGTCCCACGCCCCGGACGTGCGGTCCTGGGCGGTCGGCGGGCACTCGCTCGGCGGGGTGCGCGCGTGCCAGCTCGCCCCGGACGCCGACGGGCTGCTCCTGCTCGGGAGCTACTGCGCGAACGACATCAGCCGGTCGTACATCAGCGTGCTCAGCGTCTCCGGCTCGCGCGACGGGCTGTCGACGCCCGAGAAGGTCGACGCCGCGCGGCACCTGCTGCCGTCGAACGCCACGATGGTCGAGGTGCAGGGCGCGAACCACGCCGACTTCGGCGCCTACGGTGCGCAGCCCGGCGACGACACGGCCACGATCTCGCGGACCGACGCCCGGCAGCAGATCGCCGCGGCGATCGAGGAGTGGGTCCGGACCCTGCCGTCCGGGTCGGCGCTGCGCTGAGCGCCGTCCACGGTCGACGGCACGGACGCGTGCCGTTCCGCCCGCCGGACGAGGCGGTCCGACCCCGACGGTCGTCACGTCGTGACGGCCGTCGGGGTCGGCGCCGGGGACTCACGCCACAGCGAGCCAGAACTCCACGTACTGGCCGTCGCCGTCCTGCGTGACGGTCGTGAGGAACTGACCACTGGCCGGGAGCGCGGACGGGCTCGCCGCCGACCAGTGACCGTCGGCACGGACGACCGCAGCGACCTCGACCGACAGGCCGGGGATCGCGACGACGACGCGGGCACCCGGGGTCCCCGTCCCGGCGAACGTGGGCTTCGCGCCGCGCGCGAACCGGGTCGGACCGTCCGATCGCAGGGTGGTCGGGGCGGTGTGGGCGGGGGCGGCGCCGCGTCGCAGGTCGAACTGGACGAGTTCCCCGTCCTGCTGCTGGTACGCGAGGTTCCCGAAGTAGTCCCCCGAGGAGAAGACCTCGGGGCTCGTCGCCGACCACCTGCCGTCGGCGGCGACCGTGGTGGAGAAGGTCACCGGCTTCCCGGGGAGCATGACGAGGACGTCGGCTCCCGGGGTGCCGGTGCCGGTGATCACGGGCCGGGTGTCGGGGACGTAGCGTTCCGGCGAGGTGACGGCGAACGCGTGTGTGGCGCGCTCGGACGACACGGCCGCGGAGGCGTGGGGTTCCGCGGCCTGCGCGGTGATCGCGGGGCCGGTGACGGTGACGGCGGCAGCGGCGACGAGGGCCGCGACGGTGAGGACGGGGATGCGGAGCACGGGGTTCCTTCCGGGGTCGGGGACGGGTCAGTTGAAGACGACGGGATCGGACCAGTGCCCACGGCTCTTCTGCGTGATGCTCAGGCCGCGTTCGAAGCCGACCGGGTAGGCGATCCAGCGTCCGGTGATGTTCGCGGTCGCGGTCACGACCTGGCCGTCGGCACCCTCGATGCGGATCTCGGCGTTCGCGACGCCGAGCCCGGTCACCATCCCCGACGGGCCGTTCGAGATCTGGCTCACGGCCGGGATGTCGACGTCGGAAGGTGTCCCGAACGTCACGGGAGCGGAGGTCCGGCCACCGATCGACTGCGTGATCGAGTACGTGGGCGTGAGCCCCTCGGCGGGGACGAAGAACCAGTTGCCGGACTGGACCACGGTGGAGCGGGTCTTCCCGGCGGCGTCGGTGAGGGTCACGGTCGCCCCCAGGACGCCGGAGCCGCCGATCAGGTCCTTCGGTCCCCAGTGGACCCTGTTGACCGGCGCGACGGTCGAAGCGGCGCTGGACCGCACGGCGGTCGTCGACTGCGCGGGCTCTGCGGACGCCACGGACGCGGTGCCCAGGACGGCCGCCACGGTCAGGCAGCCGACCGTGACAAGGCGCGTGGTGATGAGGTGTGAACCCATGAATCCTCCAAGGATCGATATTGGAAGATGAAATATTACACGTTTCGAATGTGCAGTCGTCGACACGTCCGTCGCGGGTGAACTCTCTCCACAGATCGGTGATGCGTCAGGGTCCGCGGCGGAGGCCGGTCCTAGACTCGCCTGCATGACCGCACCGGACCGGCGCACCCCCGCGCGACTCGCTGACCAGCGCGCGCTCCTGTTCGACCTCGACGGTGTCCTCACCCCCACCGCCGACGTCCACATGCGCGCCTGGAGTCGGCTCTTCACGCCCTACCTGGCCCAGCACGGCGTCGCTCCGTACACGGAACAGGACTACTTCGCGTACGTCGACGGCAAGCCGCGGTACGACGGGGTCCGGTCCCTGCTCGAGTCACGCGGCATCGACCTGCCCCAGGGCACCCCGGACGACCCGCCGGACGCCGACACGGTGTGCGGGCTCGGCAACCGGAAGAACGCCGAGTTCACCGCCGAACTGACCGAGCACGGCGTCGAGCCCTACCCCGGTTCGCTCCGGTTCCTCGTCACGGCGATCGACGCCGGGCTGTCCGTCGCGGTCGTCTCGAGCTCCGCCAACGCCGTGCAGGTGCTCCGCACGGCGGGGATCCTCGAACGGTTCCCGGTGATCGTGGACGGCGTGGTCGCCCGCGAAGACGGTCTCGCCGGCAAGCCTGCCCCCGACACCTACCTCGACGCCGCGAGCCGCTTCGGCCTGACCGCTGCCGAGTGCGTCGTGGTCGAGGACGCCACGAGCGGGGTCGAGGCCGGGCGCAACGGCGCCTTCGGGCTCGTCATCGGCGTGGACCGCGGCGCCGGGGCCGACGCGCTCCTGGAACACGGTGCCGACGTCGTCGTCACCGACCTCGACGAACTCGTCGACGAGCTGCCGGAACCGGCCACGAGCACGACGTAGGCGGTGCGGCCGGGGCGATCCGCGCCTCCAGGCCCTCCCGACCCTCCTCCCACGAAGACCTCCTTTCCCACGGAGCACCATGAACCCCATCACCTCCGACCCGCTCGACCGGGTCCGCTACCCGATCGACGAGTGGGCGCTCGTCGAGACCGAGTACGCCCCCGACGAGCAGGGCGTGGCCGAGACGAACTTCGCCGTCGGCAACGGGTACCTCGGCCTCCGCGGCAACCTCGACGAGGGCCGCGGCGGCGTGCAGTACGGCACGTACGTCAACGGCTTCCACGAGACCTGGCCGATCCGTCACGCCGAGGACGCCTTCGGCTTCGCGAAGACCGGCCAGACGATCATCAACGCACCCGACGCCAAGGTGATCCGGCTGTACGTCGACGACGAGCCGCTGGTGCTGGCCGAGGCGGACATCCTCCGGCACACCCGACGGCTGGACTTCCGGGGCGGCTACCTGTTCCGCGAGACCGAGTGGTCGACGCCGTCCGGCAAGCGGGTCCTCATCCGGTCGCGGCGACTGGTGTCCTTCACCGACCGACACCTCGCGGTCATCGACTACGAGGTGACCGTGCTCGACGCGGACGCCTCGATCCTGCTGTCGAGCCAGATCCTCAACCGCCAGGACGTGCAGGACGAGTACCACGCCGGCATGCGCGCGGCGGCGAACGCCTTCGACCCGCGCAAGGCCGAGGCGTTCACCGAGCGTGTCCTCGAGCCGAAGCTCAAGCGCAGCACCGGTGGCCGGTCCCTGCTCGGGTACCAGGCGGCGAGCTCCGGCATGACGATCTGCGTCGGCGTCGAGCACCACCTCGAGACCGAGAACAGCTGGGACGAGTCGTCGTCGATCGAGGACGACCTCGCGAAGCACGTCTACCGCGTGCAGGCCCGCGCCGGACAGCCCATCCGGCTGACCAAGCACGTGGTCTACCACACGTCCCGCGGGGTCCCGGCGCGTGAGCTCGCCGACCGGTGCGAGCGGACGCTCGACCGCTCGCGGGCCGAGTCCGTCGACGCGGCCTTCGCGCGGCAGGCCGAGTGGATGGACGACTTCTGGGCGCGCAGCGACGTCGAGATCGCCGGGCAGCCCGCGTTGCAGCAGGCCGTCCGGTGGAACCTCTTCATGCTCGCCCAGGCCACGGCGCGCACCGACGGGCACGGCATCGCCGCCAAGGGCGTCACCGGGTCGGGCTACGGCGGGCACTACTTCTGGGACATGGAGATCTACGTCCTGCCGTTCCTGTCGTACACGGCACCGATCGTCGCCCGGAACGCCCTGCGCTTCCGGTACAACATGCTCGACGCCGCGCGGTCCCGTGCCCGTGAGCTGAACCAGCACGGTGCGCTCTTCCCGTGGCGGACGATCAACGGCGAGGAGTCCAGCGCGTACTACGCGGCCGGCACCGCGCAGTACCACATCGACGCGGACATCGCGCACGCGCTGATGCAGTACGTCCGCGCCTCGGACGACCGTGAGTTCCTCAAGCGCGGCGCGATCGACATCCTCGTCGAGACCGCTCGGCTGTGGGAGGACCTCGGCTTCTGGCGGTCGAACGGCGACAAGAAGTTCCACATCGACGGCGTCACCGGCCCCGACGAGTACACGACGGTCGTCGACGACAACCTCTACACGAACGTGATGGCCCGGGCGAACCTGTGGTTCGCGGTGAACGCCTGCCGCGAGCTCGCCGCGGACGACCCCGAGGAGTACGACCGCATGGTGCGGCGGACCGGGCTGCAGGCGCAGGAGATCACCGACTGGGAGCACGCCGCCGAGTCGATGGAGATCCCCTTCGACCCGCACCGTGGGATCCACCCGCAGGACGCCCAGTTCCTCGACAAGGAACTCTGGGACCTCGACAACACCCCCGAGAGCAAGCGGCCGCTGCTGCTGCACTACCACCCGCTGGTGATCTACCGGTTCCAGGTGTTGAAGCAGGCGGACGTCGTGCTCGCGCTGTTCCTGCAGGGGCACGAGTTCACCGCTGCCGAGAAGCGTCGCGACTTCGACTACTACGACGCCCTCACGACCGGTGACTCCACCCTGTCCGCCGTCGTGCAGTCGATCATGGCGGCGGAGGTCGGCTACCACGACCTCGCGCTGCAGTACTTCCAGACGGCGCTCTACGTCGACCTCGCGGACCTGCACGGCAACACGAGCGACGGCGTCCACATCGCCTCGACCGGTGGCATCTGGGGTGCGGTCGTCAACGGGTTCGGCGGCATGCGGGACCACGGCGGCCGGATGACCTTCAACCCCCGGCTGCCGAAGGACTGGGAGCGGATCACCTACCGGCTCACGGTGCGTGGGTCACGGGTGCGGGTCGACCTCGAGCAGGAGACCATGACCTTCACGGTCGAGACGGGCGAGGGCTTCACGGCGTGGGTGCACAACCAGCAGTGGGACATCACCGCCGGTGAGCCGACCGTCGTGCCGCTGACGCACCAGGGCCCGCGGATGTCCGGTCGCGCACCGACGACGGCCGACATCCAGGGCACGCTCCGTGCCGACGGGTCGGTGATCACGGCCTCGATCCCGACGATCTCGCTCGACCGGGATCTCGAGCCCGACGAGGCGACCGCCTGACGGACCCCGTCCCGGAGGCGCGGTGCGGCCCCGACGCGCACCGCGCCTCCGACTCGTGCCGCGTCTCCGGCGCGCACCGCGCCCGAAGCGCTCAGTCGGCGACGAGTTCGACCTTGAACCGCTCGGCGTCCTCGAGGAAGCCTGCGTGGTGGCCGGGGCCACCGGCGTGCGGGTGGCGGTCCTCGTAGAGTCGACGCCATCCGTGCGCAGGCGCGGCCGCCCAGATCCGGGCGACGTCGTCGATGCCTCCGGCGTGGAACGCGAGGTGGCTCAGCCCTGGTCGACGACGGTCGTTGGCGCCGTGCGCCGGGGCGGTCTCCAGCACGACGTACAGGGCGCCCGACCGCCAGCTCCGCCCGTCGGACCACTGCTGGAAGGGCTCGTAGCCGAGCTCGCCGAGGAGCCAGCCCCACGCAGCTGCGGATCGGTCGAGGTCGGCGGTGCGCAGTTCGACGTGGTGCAGGCCGCCGCGCGTCACAGGAGCTTCCGCAGCGTGTTCACGTTGCGGGTCGTCGTCGTCCGCTTGAAGCGCGCCGCGCCCGCCCGCTTCGCGAAGACCGTGTCCGTGCTCGAACCCTTCGGACACGACCAGTACACGACCCCGGAGCCCCGCGCGACGCGTTCGACCGTCTCGTCGACGTCGAGGTCTGCCAGCAGGTCGTCGAGGGCGTCGTCGTCCGAGCCGAACACGACGTAGTCGTGGTGGTCCTCGGCGGCGGGGAACGGGAAGCCGTCCACGATGTCCGCCAGGTCGTCGTGCGGGACGAGCACGATCCACGCGTCGTAGCCGAACCGGTCACGGAGCGACTGCTCGATGTCCGTCTTCAGGGCCGCGGCCGTGCCGTCGGAGCCGAACACCACGTTGCCCGACGCCAGCACGGTCCGGACGTCCTGGTACCCGCGTTCCCGGAACAGCGCCGCGAGGTCGGCGCTCGTGATCGTGATCCCGTTGACGTTCACCCCGCGCAGCAGCGCGACCCACCTGGTCATGCCCGAACCGTACCCCGCCGCCCCGACACCGCTTGCTCGGAGCGGTGTGAGCAGCGGTCCGGTAGACGGGACCCATGACGAACGACGCACCGCACGACGACGCACAGGGCCCCGACGAGCAGCACCGCGTGCCCGAGGGGGTCTCGGACGCCACCGTCGAGGCGCTCGGGACGCTGTCCGCCGCCCTCGAGACGATGGAGCACGCCCGCGGGCTGTTGTACGGGTTCCACCGGCTGACGGGCAAGGCGGACCTCGACCTGGGGGAGGCGGTCGACCAACTCCGCGATGCCGGGCACGCCGAGCTGGCGGACCGGATCGACCGCGAGCTCGTCGGGCGCAACGTCATCGGCGGCCGCTGGACGTTCCAGATCGTCGAGGACTACGACGACGGGTACTACGCCCTCGCGAAGGAGCTGGAGCGGACCGCGCGCGACGAGCTCGTGCAGGGCCGCAAGCACCTGTTCGAGGCGGGCATGAAGGAGGACCGGCGCACCCAGGGTCGGCGTCACCACGAGGCGACGCCGACCGACCTGCCGGACTGAGGCCGCGCCTCCCGGCTGCCGCACCGCCGCACAACCACAACCGCCCCGAACCACGGCTGTCCGTGGTTCGAGGCGGCTTTCGTTGTGCGAACGCGGCGCGGCGCGGGGCGGGGCGGGCGGCGCGGGGCGCGGGGCGACGCAGGACGAACGCGCGGCGCGACGCGCCCCGCGCGCGGAGCCCCGCGTCAGCCGACGCCGAGCAGCGTCTCGATCGGCCCGCGCGCGAAGTACAGCAGGAAGCCCGCGGCCACGACGTACAGCAGCCACGACACCTGCCGACCGCGCCCGGACAGCAGCTTGATGAGCACCCAGCTGATGAAGCCCGCGCCGATGCCGTTCGCGATCGAGTAGGTCAGCGGCATGATCACGATCGTCAGGAACGCCGGCAGCGCCGCCCCGAAGTCGGTCCAGTCGATGTCCTTCACCTGCGCCACCATGAGTGCTCCGACGACGACGAGCCCGGCGGCGGCGACCTCGAGCGGGACGACCTGGGTGAGCGGCGTGAGGAACATCGAGGCCAGGAACAGCAGGCCGGTGACGACCGAGGCCATCCCGGTGCGGGCGCCCTCGCCGATGCCGGCTGCGGAGTCGATGAACACGGTGTTCGACGACACCGAGGCGCCGCCACCGGCGATCGCGCCGGCGCCCTCGACGACCAGCGCCGACTTCAGCCGCGGGAACGTGCCGTCGGCGTTCGCCACGCCGGCGGCCTTCGCGAGGCCGGTCATGGTGCCCATGGCGTCGAAGAAGTTCGTGAAGACCAGGGTGAAGACGAGCATCGACGCGGCGATCGGGCCGATGCGGGTGAAGGCGCCGAAGACGTCCGCGTGGCCGACGAGCGACAGGTCCGGCACCGCGAACAGGGCGCTGGGGAGGCCGGGGGCGTTGAGGTTCCAGCCGGTGGGGGAGTCGACCGAGGTCGGGACCTTGAAGATCGCCTGCAGGATGATCGCGATGACCGTGGTCGCCACGATGCCGATGAGCAGGGCGCCGCGGACCTTGCGGGCCATGAGCGTGCCGATGATGACGAGGCCGATCAGGAACACGATGGTCGGCAGCGCCGCGATCGAGCCGTCCTCGCCGAGCTGAAGCGGCGGCGAGGCGTTCTTCGTGGTGCGGACGAAGCCCGAGTCGACGAGACCGATGAACGCGATGAACAGGCCGATGCCGACGGTGATCGCGGCCTTGAGCTGCGCGGGCACGGCCGTGAAGATCATCGTCCGGATGCCGGTCAACGCGAGGATCACGATCACGACGCCGTTGATGACGACGAGCCCCATCGCCTCGGCCCACGTCACCTGGTGCACGACGCTCACGGCGAGGAACGAGTTGATCCCGAGTCCCGCGGCGATGCCGAACGGCAGGTTCGCGATGAGCCCCATCGCGATCGTCATGAGGCCGGCCACGAGCCCCGTCGCAGCGGCGACCTGGGCGTTCTGCAGCCACCCGCCGACGACGTCCTGCGGCGCCTGGTCCTGGCTGAACCCGCCGAGGATGAGCGGGTTGAGGATGACGATGTACGCCATCGTCACGAAGGAGACGAGTCCACCGCGGATCTCGCGGGGGATCGTCGATCCGCGGTGCGTGATCGAGAAGAAGCGGTCGAGGCCGGTCGCGAAGCGGTTCCGGGGTGTGGTGTCGGTCTGCGGGGCGCTCACCGAACAAGCTTAAAGGGCGCTGGGTTTCCGGCACGTCACAGCTTCCTTACAGGGATTTCCGGGAGGCGCGGCGCGCCTGGACGGGGTACGTCTCGCCCGGCGGCCGCTCGCGTTCTGCGGCCAGGGCTGGTGTTGGATGGACGGGTGAACCAACGTCTCGACCGAGCGCGCATCGAGTCCGCCGTCCGCGAGCTGCTGCTCGCGATCGGCGACGACCCCGACCGCGCGGAACTCACACGGACGCCCGCCCGCGTCGCGGAGTCCTACGCCGAGTTCTTCTCCGGCATCGGCACCGACGCGGTGGCGATCGCGCGGGACGGCACCGTGCACGCCGAACCGGCGGACCGCGGCCAGCTCGTGATCGTCCGGGACGTGAAGTTCCGCTCCGTCTGCGAGCACCACCTCCTCCCGTTCCTCGGCGTGGCCCACCTGGCCTACGCGCCGGGGGAGCGGCTCATCGGACTCGGCACGCTCGCCCGCGTGCTCGACGCCGTCGCCTCCCGTCCGCAGCTGCAGGAGCGGCTCGGCGAGCAGGTCGCGACGACGATCGCGGACGGGCTCGCGGCGGCCGGTGTCCTCGTCGTGCTCGACGCGCAGCACCAGTGCGTGACGACCCGTGGCGAACGCCAGACCGGATCGACGACCGTCACCGTCGCGGCGACGGGGAGCCTCGCGGACGCCGCCGGCCGGGCCGAGGCGATCGCCCTGATCGGCGCCGGCGCCGCCGGGACCGGCCACGGGGCGGACGCATGACGACGGAACGTGCCGGGTTGCGCCTCCCGGCCCCCGCGACGGCACCCGGCTGGGTCGTGCCCGCCCTGCGCCAACCGGTGCGCACCATCGGACGCCGCACCTACGACTTCGACCACCGCGTCGCCGTGATGGCGATCGTGAACCGCACCCCCGACTCGTTCCACGACCGGGGTGCCACGTTCGCGCTCGACCGTGCCGTCGAGGCGGCGGTGCGGGCCGCCGAGCAGGGCGCGGACTGGGTCGACATCGGCGGCGTGAAGTTCGCCCCCGGGCCCGAGCTCCCGGCGTCCGACGAGATCGACCGCGTGGTGCCGGTGGTCCGGCAGCTCGCCGAGGAGTCCGACGTGACGATCAGCGTCGACACGTTCCGCCCCGAGGTCGCGGCCGCCGCGATCGAGGCCGGCGCGAGCGTCGTCAACGACACGACCGGGCTGTCCGACCCGCGGATGGCGGCCGTCGTCGCCGACTCGGACGCGACCGTCGTCATCACGCACTCGCTGGCCGAGCCCCGTCGTCCGCTGCCCGCGCCGCCGCAGTACGGCGACGTCACGACCGAGGTGGTCGACTTCCTGCGGGAACGCGTCGACCGGGCCCTCGCCGCCGGCATCCCGGAGTCGCGGATCATCGTCGACCCGGGGCACGACCTGAACAAGAACACCCGGCACACGCTCGAGCTCACCCGGCGCCTGCCCGAGGTCGTGGCGCTCGGCTACCCGGTGCTCGCGGCGGTGTCGAACAAGGACTTCGTGGGGGAGTCGCTCGGTCGGCCCCGCGGTGAACGGCTGGCCGGGTCGCTCGCCGTCGCGACCGTGAGCGCGATGCTCGGCGCCCGGATCGTCCGGATGCACGACGTGCCCGAGAGCGTCGACGCGATGCGGATGCTCGAGGCGACGCTCGGCTGGCGCGAACCGGTGGAAGCGCGGCACAACACGTGACCGGCCTGCCGCAGTCGATCGGCGACCTGTCCGACGACGACCTGCTCGAGCTGTACACGGCCGACGCCGTCGCCCCCTGGCTGCGCGTGAACTTCGTGACGACGCTCGACGGGTCGGCGACCGCCGCGGGGGACGGCGTGTCCGGGTCGCTCGGCGGCCCGGACGACCTGCGCGTGTTCGACCTGCTGCGCCGGGTGGCCGACGTGGTGCTCGTCGCCGCCGGGACCGTCCGCGACGAGGGCTACGGGCCGATGGCGCTGCACGACGCCGACGTCGCCTGGCGGCGGTCGCACGGGCTGCCGGACCACCCGGTGTTCGCGATCGTGTCCGGGTCACTGTCCCTCGACCCCGCGTCCCGGATCTTCACCCAGGCCCCGGTGCGACCGATCGTCCTCACCTCGGCGTCGGCGGCCGGGTCGCCCGCGGCCTCGGCGCTCGCAGCGGTCGCGGACGTCGTGCCGTGCAGCGACGACGACGACCCGGACACCGTCGACCCCGCGCGGCTCCGTGACGCCCTCGTGGCGCGCGGCCTCGGCACGGTCCACTGCGAGGGCGGACCGTCGTTCTTCGGCGCGCTCGTGGCGGCGGACCTCGTGGACGAACTCACCCTGACGATCGACCCGACGCTCGAGGGCGGTGCCGGCCCGCGCATCACGCACGGCGGCTCGAACGAGCTGCGGCGCTTCCGACCGGCCCACGTGCTGCTCGGGCGCGACGGCGTGCTGCTGACCCGGTACGTGCGGGCACACGATCCCGGCGAGTGACGGGCGCCGCGTGCCGGACCCCGGCGAGTGACCGCCGCCGCGTGCTCGGACCCCGGCGAGTGACCGGCGCCGCGTGCCGGACCCCGGCGAGTGACCGGGGCGGCAGGCTAGGGTCGGGCGCGTGATCGACATCGTGGCGTCCGGGGTCCTCTTCGACATGGACGGGACCCTCGTCGACTCGACCGCGGTGGTCGAGGCGACCTGGTCCCGGTTCGGCGAGCGGCACGGCATCGACCCGGCGGAGATCCTCGCGTTCTCGCACGGCCGCCAGGCGATCAGCACGATCGAGCGCTTCCTGCCCGACCTCGACCACGACGAGCAGGTGCGGATCGCCGACTCGCTCGTCGCCGAGGAGAGCGCGAGCACCGAGGGCATCGCCGAGATCCCCGGCGCCGCGGCGTTCGTCGACCGGCTGCTCGCGGCCGGCGTCCCGGTGGCGCTCGTGACGAGTGCGCCGCGGGACCTCGCCGCCGGACGCATGGCTGCCGCAGGACTGGCCATGCCCGGGGCGTTCGTGCCGTCGGAGGACGTCGAGCACGGCAAGCCCCACCCGGACGGCTACCTGCGCGGCGCGGCGTTGCTCGGCGTCGACGCCGCCGACTGCGTGGCGTTCGAGGACGCCCCCGCCGGGCTCGAGGCCGCGATCGCCTCGGGCGCGACCACGGTGGTCGTCGGCACGCTCGACGCCGACGTCACGGCCGGGCTGTACCGGGTGACGGGGTACGACGGCATCACGGTCGAGCGCGAGGGGACCGCGTTCCGCATCCGCGGCTGAGCCCGACTCCACGGCTGAGCCGGCCTGCGCGGCTGAGTCCGCGGCCGCGGCTGAGCCGGCCTCCGCGGCTGGGCCCGCGGCCTCGGCTGTCCACCTGCGGACGCTTCCAGCCCCCGCGGACGAACGTGGACGTGCGGCCGGAACGACCGGGCCGCGGAAGGAACGACCATGGCAGCACTCGACGGCAAGAAGATCCTCGTCATCGCGACGAACTCCGGTGTGGAGCAGGACGAGATCGTCGTCCCCATCGACCAGCTCCGCGAGCGCGGCGCGACCGTGACGGTGGCGGCGCAGGAGACCGGCCCGATCACGACCCTCATCGGCGACGAGGACCCGGGCAAGTCGGTCGACCCGGACACCACCATCGCCGGTGTCAACGCGGGCTCCTTCGACGCGCTCGTCGTCCCCGGTGGCACCATCAACGCCGACACCCTCCGCACCGACCAGCAGGCGGTGTCCCTCGTGCAGGCGTTCGCGGAGGCCGGCAAGCCCGTCGCCGCGATCTGCCACGGCCCGTGGACCCTCATCGAGGCCGGCGTCGTGTCGGGGAAGACGATCACGTCGTTCCCGTCGCTGCAGACCGACGTGCGGAACGCCGGCGCCGAGTGGGTCGACCGGGAGGTCCAGGTCGACGGCCTCCTCATCACGTCGCGGAACCCGGACGACCTGCCGGCGTTCGTCGACGCGATCGAGTCGGCGCTCACGGCGTAGCCGGCGCTGCGCCCACTCGCCATCGAGTCGGCGCTCACGGCGTCGCCGGCTGGGCCGAGTCTCGGCTCGGCGGACGCAGCGCGGGCTGCGGCGCCGCGGAAGAGTCCGCGGATCCGAGTCTCGGCACCCCTGCGCCGAGGCGCCGCGGCCGGTCAGCTGAGCGGGACGGGGCGGGTCGTGCGGAGCACCGCGGGCCCGAGGGCGAGGACGCCGTCGGACTCCGGGTCGCACCGCACCCCGCCCCGCCCGCGCATCGCCCGGAACGCCCCCGGGGCCACCTCGTGGTCCATCCAGGCGCACGGGTTCGCCGGCCGGTAGCCGCGGAACAGCACGGGGGCGTGGCCGACGCTCTGCAGGGAGAACGGCTCGCCCCGGAGCGCCTCGACGTCCGCCCCGCGCAGGAACACGTTGCGTCGGGTCGCGGCCGGGTCGACGTCCGCGCCGAGAGCGGTGCCGACGGCCTCGAGTCCCTCGAGACCGATCACGGTCACCGAGGCGTGCACATGCGCCCGCGACGCGAAGTAGCGGTCGCCGACGATCCCGAGCCCCGCGCGCAGCTCGACGTGCCCGCGCATGTCGTCCGGCTCGCCGTCGACCACCGGCAGCGCGCCGTCCGCCGGTCGCCCCTCGTACCGGTGCCGCCGGGACACCAGCAGCAGCGCGATCTCGACGTCGGTCCGGCAGGGCAGGTCGCCGGAGCCGGCCACGTCGTCCGCCAGGGTCACGCACCCCACGCTAGCCGCGCCTCCCGGTCCCGTCCCGCGCCGACGGACGTCCGCTGCCGTGTCCGATTCCCGCCAGTCGATGTCGGTGACCCGTGTCAGGCTGGAGGCATGTCCACCGCACCAGACGCCCTGCACGCCGAGCGCCACCGCGCCGTCGCCTCGCGCGACGCCCGGTTCGACGGGCAGTTCGTCACCGCCGTGCACTCCACCGGCATCTACTGCCGACCCTCGTGTCCGGCCCGGACCCCCGGCGCGGCCGGCGTCACGTTCTACCGCACGAGCGCGGCGGCGCACCTCGCCGGCTACCGCGCGTGCAAGCGCTGCCTGCCCGAGGCGACCCCGGGCAGCCCCGAGTGGGACGTGCGCGAGGACGTCGCCGGACGGGCGATGCGGCTGGTCCTCGACGGCGTCGTCGAGCGCGACGGGGTCCCCGGCCTCGCGGCCCGCGTCGGCTACTCGGAACGGCAGCTGAACCGCATCATGACCGCCGAGCTGGGCGCCGGACCGAAGGCACTCAGCCGGGCACACCGCGCGCAGACGGCACGGACCCTGCTCACGTCGTCCGACCTGCCCGTCGCCGACGTCGCGTTCGCCGCCGGGTTCGCGAGCGTCCGCCAGTTCAACGACACCGTGCGCGAGGTCTTCGCGGTCACCCCGACCGAGCTCCGCGCGCGGCGAACGTCGCAGCCGGTGGTGGACGGGGCGCTGCACGTGCACCTGCCGGCACGGGCGCCGTTCGACGCGCAGGGGCTCCTCGACTGGCACGCCTTCCACGCCCTGGCGGGCACGGAACAGGTCGAGGTCGACGACGCGGGGCGGGTCACGTCGTACGGACGGGTGCTCGACCTGCCAGGAGGCGCGGCCTGGTTCAGCGCGTCGGCCGCGGTCCCGAGCGCGGACGGGCGGGGCACCGGGATCGACCTGCGCGTGCGCGTCACGGACCTCTCCGACCTGCCGACGCTCGTGGCCCGGGTGCGGTCGTACTTCGACCTCGACGCCGACCCGGAGGCGGTCGACGCCGTCCTCGGCGCGGTGCCCGAGCTGGCACGCGCCGTCCGACGCGTGCCCGGCATCCGCTTGCCGGGCGCGGTCGACCCGCACGAGATCGTGTTCCGCACGCTCATCGGCCAGCAGGTGTCCGTCGCGGCGGCCCGGACGGCCCAGACCCGGCTGGTGGCGGCGCTCGGTGCGCCCGTGCCGTCCGCGATCGCGCCGGACGGCCTGCTCTTCCCGTCCGCCGCCGCGATCGCTTCGCGGGGGCACGAGGTCCTGCGGGGACCGGCGGCCCGCGTGGACACCATCCTGCGGGTGGCCGCCGCGCTCGCCGACGGATCGCTGGTGGTCGACGCCGGCCAGTCGCTCGACGAGCTGCGCGCCGGGCTCCTCGCGGTGAAGGGCATCGGTCCCTGGACCGCCGACTACGTGGCGCTCCGGGTCCGCCACCACCCGGACGTCTTCCTCCACAGCGACCTCGCCGTGCGGAACGGTGCACAGGAACTCGGTCTGCCCGGTTCGGCGCGCGAGCTCTCCCTATGGTCTGAGCAGGTGGCGCCGTGGCGGAGCTACCTCACCATGCACTGCTGGCGACCGATCATCGACCGCGCGACGGCGACGACCGTGCCGACCAGCACGACGACCGCGGCTCCGGCCGCCCGGAAGGACGAACGATGACCGACGCGACGATCCAGACCCTGGACACCCCCGACGGCCCCTTCACCGTGCTCGAGGACACCGAGGGCCGTGTCCTCGCCTCGGGCTGGACCGACTCGATCGAGCGCATCCTCGCGCGCCTCGCCGACCGACACCGACCCGACCGCATCGCCGACGGGCGGGTGGCCTCGGCCGATGCCGTCGACGCCTTCTACGCGGGCGAGGTCGACCACGCGATGCAGGTGCCCGTGCGGCAGTTCGGCACGGAGCTCTTCGCCGAGGGATGGCGGCAGCTCCGACTGGTCCCCGCGGGCACGACGCTCACCTACACCGGCTTCGCGGCGGCGATGGGGCGACCCGACGCGGTCCGCGCCGCGGCGAGCGTGTGCGCTCGGAACGCCCCGGCGCTGTTCGTGCCGTGCCACCGGGTGCTGCGGACCGACGGCACCCTCGGCGGGTTCGCCTGGGGGCTCGACGTGAAGCGGTCGTTGCTCGAGCGGGAGTCGGTGGGGACGACCGCGCTCGTCTGAGCCCGGTCGGGCGCACGGGCGTCCTCCCCCTGGTTGCGGGTGTCGACGCGACGGCGCAGTGCTGTCATGCTCGACACAACCGACCCGCCACGGACCAGACCCGAAGGACCCACGCACACCTGCGGCACACCGCGGTCGAACCACCTTCGAGGACCCCCATGGACCAGCACGTCGACCGCACGGTCGTCTCCGCGGACGGCACGGTGCTCGCCGTGTCGGACGCCGGAGCGGGCCCCGCGCTCGTGGTCGTCGGCGGGGCGTTCGACCACCACGGCACCCCCTTCGTCACCGCACTGACCGCGGCGCTCCGTGACCGCTACCGGGTGCTCACCTACGACCGGCGCGGCCGCGGCTCGAGCGGCGACACCGAACCGTGGTCGATCGAGCGCGAGGTCGAGGACCTCGCGGCCGTCGTCGCCGACGTCGAGGGGCCGATCACCGCGGTCGGCCTGTGCGTCGGCGCCGGGGTGGTGCTGCACGCGATCGCGGGCGGGGTCCGACTCGACGCCGCCGTGCTGTGGGAACCGCCCTACCGTGCCACGGTCGACCCGCACGCCGACGACGTCGTGTTCGCCGATGCGCTCGACGAGCACGTCGCGAGCGGTCGTCGGGCCCAGGCTGTCCGGGCGTTCCTCGCGCACGTCCTCGGCGTCCCGATGGGCCAGATCACGGCGCTCCGGCTGAAGGGTTCGCTGTGGCGCTCCCTCGTCGTCGACGCGCACGTCCTGAGCCGCGACGTCCGGGTGCTCAACGGCCTCGCGATCCCGGAGCGAGTGGCCGCGGCCGTGGGCGTGCCGGTCCTCGTCGCGGCGGGTGGCGACGGGCTCGAGTGGATGCGGCAGGCGGCACGCGCGGTCGTCGAGGCCGTCCCGGGGTCGGAGTACACCGAGGTGCCCGGACAGGGACACGTCCCCGCCCCCGAGGCGCTCGGCGAGCTGCTCGACCGCCTCACGGTGCGGACGAACGCACGGCGCTGACCACCGGGGCTGCAAGGATGGTCGTCGTGAACGCACCTCGTCTCGGCCTCCTGCTCGACGTCGACGGGCCCATCGCCAGCCCCGTCTCGCGCACCATCGCGATCCCGAGCATCGTCCAGGACCTCGTCGCGCTCGCCGCCGAGGGCATCCCGGTCGTCTTCAACACCGGCCGCAGCGACGCCTTCATCCGGCAGGAGGTCGTCGGACCGCTCCTCGAGGGGGGTCTCGCCGCCGGCGGCCGCGTGCACGCCGTGTGCGAGAAGGGCGCCGTCTGGTGCTCGATCGGGCCGCAGTACGAGGGCGGCATGGGCGAGCTGACCGTCGCCGAGGACCTCGCCCTGCCGAGGGACTACGCCGACGAGATGCGGGAGCTCGTCCGCGACGAGTACGCCGACCTGGTGT
>NZ_BACZ01000287.1 GCF_000333375.1 Curtobacterium sp. B18 | reverse complement strand
CGACGAACGCCCCGAGCTCGACCCCGAGCGACCCGGCGAGCTGGGCGTAGCGGACCGCGACCCCGGCGTCGGACGCCGTGCCGAGCCGGAACTCGACCGTCAGCACCGCGCCCCGTCGCCCGTGCTTGAGCGTCGAGGTGCGGTAGCCGAGCGCCAGCTCGGCCGCTGGCACCCACGCGCGCTCCCCCGTCGACGCGTCGAGGAACTCGATCCGGGTGAGCACGTCGGACAGTTCGACACCGTAGGCGCCGATGTTCTGCACGGGGGCGGCGCCGACGGTGCCCGGGATGCCGCTCAGCGCCTCCAGGCCCGTCCAGCCGCGTTCGACGGTCGTCGCGACGAACGTGTCCCACGGCTCGCCGGCCGCGACGCGGACGGTGACGCCGTCGCCGTCGGACTCGTGCTCCACGCCGGTCGTGCGGACGAGCACGACGGTGCCGTCGAAGCCGTCGTCGGCGACGAGGAGGTTGCTGCCACCTCCGAGGACGAGCCATTCGTCGTCGTCCCACGCCGTGGTGACGTGTGCGACGAGCTCGTCGGTCGTGGTCGCGGTGAGCAGCCGCGCCGCGGAGCCCCCGACGCGCAGCGTCGTGAGGTCGGCGAGCACCGGCTCCGTCACGGTCAGCGGAACGCCACCGTGACCTGCGCCTTGCCGAGCACGGTCTGCCCGGCGGCGGTCACGGTGAGGTCGATGCGCTGCGGGCGGCCGTCGTCGTCGACGGTGCCGACCTTGGCGACGACGCCGACGGTGGCGCCCTGCTCCGGGTCGACGACCACGGGACGGGTGAAGCGCACGCCGTAGCGGACGACCCAGCCGCGGTCGCCGAGCCACTCGGACACCGGCTGGACGGCGAGGCCCATGGTGAGCATGCCGTGCGCCAGGACGCCGGGGAGCCCGACCGAGGCCGCGACGTCGTCCCGGTAGTGGATCGGGTTGAAGTCGCCGGACGCACCGGCGTAGCGGACGAGCGAGTCGCGGGTGATGTGGACCTCGCGCTCGGCGACGACCGTCCCGACCTCGAGCGTGGTCACGGGTGCGGCGGTCATGCGTCGTCTCCTCGGACCACGAGGGTGGAGGTCGCCGTGACGACGTGCTCCCCCGCGGCGTCGTTCATGGTGCTCTCGGCGGTGACCATGGCGTTGCCGCCGAGCGTCTTCACGCTCGTCACCGTCAGCGTCGCGGTGAGCTCGTCACCGGCGACGATGGGCCGCTCGTAGGTGAAGGCCTGCTCGCCGTGGACGACGCGCGAGAAGTCGATGCCGGCGTCGGGTTCGGCGAGAAGCTGGGCGAGCGTGGCCTCCTGCACGACGACCGCGAAGGTCGGCGGGGCGACGACGTCGTCGTACCCGGCGGCGCGGGCGGCGTCGGGCTCGTGGTGGATCGGGTTCGTCGCGAACACGGCGCGGGAGAACTCGCGCACCTTCTCACGACCGACGAGGTAGGGCGCAGCCGGCGGGAACGTCCTGCCGACGAGCTCGGGGTTCACTGACACGTCCGGCAGTCTACCGACGCCCACTCGGGGGCCGGTGTTGATGAGTATGCATCGGCTATGCTGGTGGGACGCGGTTCGGGGGAACCGACGCCGGTCTTCTGGGGATGGGGAGGAACGATGGACCACACGACCGAGTTCGCCGTGCACACGGGCGATCGGTGCACGGCGATGGAAGCCGCGGGTGCCGCACTGCAGCGGGCCGGCCACCACGTCGAGTCGACCGGCGGCACGCTCACGGCCACGACCGGGAACCGGCTGCTCACGATCCTGCTCGGTGCGCTCGTGCACCCGTCGCGGGAGTTCCGACGGTACGAGCTGTCGACGACCGTCACGGGGACGTCGACCACGATCACGCTGCGGCACTCCGGGCACGGCACGGCGGTGTCGGGCGGGGAGATCGGTGCGAAGCGGCGGCACGACGCCTGGCGCAGCACGGCGGGCGTGATCGAGCGGGCGCTGCGGCAGGCGGGCGTCCTGAGCGGGCGGTAGCGCGGGGCGCGGCAGCGATCGGCGTCGGCCGACCGGCGGGAGGCAGCGCGGGGCGCGGCGGCGCCGATCGGCGTCGGCCGACCGGCGGGAGGTAGCGCGGGGCGCGGCGGCACCGATCGGCGTCGGCCGACCGGCGGGAGGTCGCGCGGGCAGGCAGCCCGGCCGGCCGGCCCGAGGTGGCCACCGCTGCGCGCTGCGCCCCGTGACGAACACCGCGCCCCGTCCCGGCGGGGCGCGGCGGCGCCGATCGGCGTCGGCCGACCGGCGGGAGGTCGCGCGGGCAGGCGGCCCGGCCGGCCAGCCCGAGGTGGCCACCGCTGCGCGCTGCGCCCCGTGACGAACACCGCGCCCCGTCCCGGCGGGGCGCGATGTTCGGAGCGGGGTGCGGACGCGGGCTGATGCCTCGGCGTCCCCCGGCGCGCCCGCGCACGTTCGAACCATGGAGACGACGTCGAACCAGGTCGCGGCCCTGGCTCGATGTCCGGAACGTGGTTCGACGTCGGCACCCGCCGGCAGCCGGCACCCGCCGAGCAGGCACGACACCGGCGGGTCGCGCGCGCCCAGCACGGCGCGCGACCACGCCCCGAGAACGACGAAAGCCCGGCGAACGGATCGCCGGGCTTGCGGTAGCGAGGGCGGGACTTGAACCCGCGACCCCACGATTATGAGTCGTGTGCTCTAACCAACTGAGCTACCCCGCCAAGGATCCGGCGCGACTGCCGCGCCGGGTCGGAGCCCCGAGTCAGGATTGAACTGACGACCCCTTCCTTACCATGGAAGTGCTCTACCACTGAGCTATCGGGGCATGTGCCGCTCGGCGGCACCACACGAGGATAGCAGACCCGCGACGGTGGTCAGGAACCGGGCGTGACGCCCGGGCGTGCCGCGCGGAACCGCTAGTTCGCGTTCGCCTTGAGCCACGCCAGCGGGTCCACCGGGACGCCGTCCACGTGGACCTCGAGGTGCAGGTGCGGGCCCGTCGAGTTGCCCGTGCTGCCCACCAGGCCGAGCTCGTCGCCGACCTCGACCTGCTGGCCCTTGACGACCTTGAAGGAGTTGTCCTCCATGTGGCCGTAGACGCTGACGAACTGCTTGCCGTCGACGTCGTGCTCGACCCAGACGTCGTTGCCGAAGCCACCGTCGTTCGCCTGCACCTTGATGACCGTGCCACCGGCGATGACCCGGATCGGGGTGCCCTCGCCCGGCGCGAAGTCGACGCCCATGTGGTTCGTGGAGCAGAACGAGCACCCCTCGACCTGGCGTCCGCCGAACCCGGAGGTGATCGGGACGCCCGTGAGGAACGGCCACTGGATCGTGCCGTTCGGGTCGTTCGTGAAGCTCGAGGCGTCGACGTTCTTGTACTGCGTGGCCGAGGACACCGAGTACTGGTCGCGGTTCGTCTCGGCGTCGGCCGCACCCGCACCGACGCTGAGGGACTGCGTGGCACCGGACACCGAGGTCCGCGCGGACGACGAGCCGGGCTCCGGCGTGTAGAGCGCCTGGGCCGGCAGGGACGTCGAGACGACGAGGCCCGCGACGAAGAGCAGGGCACCGACGGCGGTCACACGTGAGGCAGCTCGCCGGAACGACGCCCCCTGCGTCCGCGTGTGCGGGACGGTCGACGGTGCAGCAGCCACGGCGGGCCGGGTGGACCGGTCCGTCCGGGCGATGTGCCGGGTGGCGCGGTCGACGTGGGGTGCGACGGGAGCCGCGGCGCGCGCGGGGCGACGGGACGCCGGCACCTGGCCGAGCACACGTCGGGTGCCGGCGGCGGAGCGCACGGTCGCCGCGACCGCGGGCCCCGCGGCCACGACCGGCGACGATGGTGCCGGCGGCGTCACGGGCGAGGCCGTCGACGCGGGCATGGCCGGCGACGCCGGCGCGAGGTCGATGGGCGACACCGGAGCGGCCGGCGTCGCGGGTGTCCCCGGCGTGACGAGCTCGTCGAAGGCCGGCTCGGCGAGCGCGGGCCGGGAGGCGCTGCTCGCCTCCGCCACGACCGTCGCGTGCTCGACGTCGGCCGGCACTCCCCCCGCCGTCGCCGCCGCGCGTTCCGCCTCGATGCGGGCCCGTCGGGTCAGGTGGACGACCGGTGCGGGATCGTCCGCTGGGCCGTCGGTGTGCACGGGCGAGAGGGGAGAGTGGGGCATGTGTTCGGCGTGGATCCTGATCGGGGCGATGTGCGCTCGTTGGTAACGAGCAGATAACGGGACCCGAGAACGGTAGCAGGACGCCTACCGTGTCGCCAGTCCTCGCCCGGACCACACGGCTCCCCCAGAGTGAGGGGACGGGGTGTTCACGCCCCGAGCACGGACTCCTCGAGCCGCTGGAGGAGCGCCGCGAGCTCGTCCACGACGGCGGGTGCGGCGAAGAGGAACGACCGCGTCCCGCCGGCCTCCCAGATGCGGGTCTCGGCCCCGGCCTCGCGCGCGACGATCGAACCGGCGGCCATGTCCCACGGGTTGATCCCCCGCTCGTAGTACGCGTCCACCGTGCCCGCCCCGACCGCGCAGCAGTCGAGCGACGCCGCTCCCCCGCGGCGGATGTCGCGCACCTCGCCGATGAGTCCGGCGAGCACCCCGACCTGCTGCCGGCGACGCTCGGCGGTGTACCCGAACCCGGTGGCGACGAGCGTCTCGGCGAGTGACGCGGGTGCGCCGACACGGAGCGGTGCACCGTCCCGCGTGGCGCCCTCACCCACGGCGGCGCGGTGGACGACGCCGGTGGCGGGTGCGACGACCACGCCGGCGATCGGCTCCCAGCTGGTCGGGTCGGCCGGGCCGCGGACGACGCCGATGCTCACCCCGTACTCGGCGCTGCCGTAGAGGTAGTTGACGGTCCCGTCGATCGGGTCCACGACCCAGGTGACCCCGGAGGTCCCGGAGCCGGTGCCGGACTCCTCCCCGAAGAAGGCGTCGTCCGGCCGGGCCGTCGCGATCCGCGCCCGGATGAGCGCCTCGACCTCGCGGTCCGCCGCCGTCACCACGTCGACGACGCTCGACTTCCGGTCGGCGACCTCGACCCCCTCGGCCCTGCGGCGAGCGGCGAGCGCTGCTGCTTCGCGGGCGATGGACTCGGCGAGGTCGGCGAACCGGGCGGGGGTGAGGTCGGAGGGCATGCGACCATCCTCGCGGAAACGGAAAGGCCCCGTCCGATGTGGACGGGGCCGTTCCGATGGTGGCAAGTGAGGGATTCGAACCCCCGAAGGCTACGCCGGCTGATTTACAGTCAGATCCCTTTGGCCGCTTGGGTAACTTGCCGTGTGCGCTCCCAGCCGGTGTGGTCACCAACCGGAGGCGCGCAAGAAAGCATAGCCGATCCGGGACCGTGCTCGTGACCACCGCAGGCCGGTCCGTGGGTGCCGAACCGCGCCTCCCGTCCGCCGATAGGCTGTCCCGCATGGCAGACAGCTCCTTCGACGTGGTCAGCAAGGTCGACAAGATGGAGGCGGAGAACGCCCTCAACCAGGCCGCCAAGGAGATCGAACAACGGTACGACTTCAAGGGTGCCGACGCGTCGATCGCCTTCAGCGGCGAGGACGTCCTCATCAAGGCGAACTCCGAGGAGCGCGCCAAGGCCGTCCTCGACGTCCTCCAGAGCAAGGCGATCAAGCGCAACATCAGCCTGAAGAGCCTCGACGCCGGTGACCCCTACCCGTCCGGCAAGGAGTACCGCATCGAGGTGAAGTTCAAGAACGGCATCGAGCAGGACGTCGCGAAGAAGATCGGCGCCTTCCTCCGGGCCAACGCCCCGAAGAGCGTGAAGAACCAGATCCAGGGCGACGAACTGCGCGTCTCCTCGAAGAGCCGCGACGACCTGCAGAACACGATCCAGCTCCTCAAGGGTGAAGAGTTCGACGTGCCGCTGCAGTTCATCAACTTCCGCTGATCCGCCGACCGCCGCCGTGGAGCACTGGCTCAGCGTCCTGATCACGGTCCTCCTCGTCCTGTTGGACCTGGCGATCCGCGTCTTCTCGATCATCTACGTCCCGATCAACCGGAAGCCGCAGACCGCGACGGCCTGGCTCCTGGCGATCTTCCTCATCCCCTACATCGGGTTCATCGTCTTCCTGGTCATCGGGTCGACGAAGCTCCCGCACGCCCGGCGTGAGAAGCAGACCGAGATCAACGCGTACATCCTCGAGCAGACCGAGGGGATCGAGCGCGTGCGGCGGGACCACCCGTGGCCGGCCTGGCTGGACAGCGTCACCCGTCTGAACCGCGAGCTGGGCGCCATGCCCCTCGTCGGCGGCAACTCCGCGGAGCTCTACCCCGACTACGACGAGTCCATCGCCGAGATGACCCGGGCGATCGACGAGTCCCGGCGGTTCGTGCACGTCGAGTTCTACATCGCGACGCTCGACGACACCACGCGGCCGTTCTTCGAGGCGCTCGCCCGGGCCCAGGCCCGCGGGGTCACCGTGCGCTTCCTGCTCGACCACTGGGCGAGCCGGGGCTACCCGGGCTACAAGGACACCCTCGCGTTCATGGACCGCGCCGGCATCGAGTGGCACCTCATGCTGCCGCTCCTGCCGTTGCAGGGGAAGTTCCAGCGCCCCGACCTGCGGAACCACCGCAAGATCATGGTCATCGACGGCCGGGTGGCGTTCACCGGGTCGCAGAACCTCATCGACAAGTCGTACGACCTCAAGTCCCACATCGACAAGGGCATGCAGTATAAGGACCTCTTCGCCCGGTTCGAGGGGCCGGTGGTCGCCGGGTTGAACGCGCTGTTCGTGACCGACTGGTACAGCGAGACCGACGAACTGCTCCTCCGCGAGAGCGATCCCGTGCAGCGGGCCGACCGCGGCGACGCGCTCGACTGCCAGGTCGTGCCGTCCGGCCCCGGGTTCGACGGCGAGAACAACCTGCGCCTCTTCAACGCGCTGCTCTACTCGGCGCAGCAGAAGGTGTCGATCACCTCGCCGTACTTCGTGCCGGACGACTCGATGCTCTACGCCATCACCACCACGGCGCAGCGCGGGGTCGAGGTCGAGCTCTTCGTCGGCGAGATGGGCGACCACGCGATGACCTGGCACGCGCAGCGCTCCTACTACGAGGGGCTGCTCCGGGCCGGCGTGAAGATCTGGTTGTACCGCGCGCCGACGATCCTGCACGCGAAGCACTTCACGATCGACGACGACGTGGCCGTCATCGGGTCGAGCAACATGGACATGCGGTCGTTCAGCCTCAACCTCGAGGTCTCGGTCATGGTGCGGGGCAGCCGGTTCGTGGACGCCCTGCGCGAGGTCCAGGCCGCCTACAAGGAGCACAGCTTCAAGCTGACGCTGGACGCGTGGGAGGACCGGCCGCGGCGGTCGAAGGTGCTCGACAACGTCGCGCGGCTCACGGCGGCGCTGCAGTAGCGGGCGGGCCAGGAGGCGCGGGTCGGCCCCGGCGCGGGGCGCGGGCGGGGCGCGGGGCGCGGGGCGCGGCTGGGGCGCGGGGGCGTCTCGCGCCCAGCACGGTGCGAGTTTGTTCGGCCGGTGCGCCGGTGACCGCACCGTGCGGAGCTACAACGCCGCACCGAGCGATCGCCGGGGCACGGGATCGCCGAAGCCGCACCGTGCGGAGTCGACCAGCCCGTGCGAGGTCGGCCAAGCCGTGCTCCAGTGACCGCGCCGTGCGGAGCTACAACGCCGCACCGAGCAACCGACGGGGCACCGGATCGCCGAACCCGCACCGTGCGGAGTTGGACATCCCGCGCGATGACGACCAAGCCGTGCTCCAGTGACCGCGTCGTGCGGAGTCGACCACCCCGCCTGAGGTTGGCCAAGCCGTGCGCGGGTGACCGCACCGTGCGGGGCTACAACGCGGCACCAAGCGATCGCCGGGGCACGGGATCGCCGAAGCCGCACCGTGCGGAGCCGGGCACCCCGCGCGAGGTCGGCCAAGCCGTGCGCCGGTGACCGCACCGTGCGGGGCTACAACGCCGCACCGAGCGATCGCCGGGGCACGGGATCGCCGAAGCAGCACCGTGCGGAGCTGGCCACCCCGTGCGAGGGCGGCCGGCAGCGCGGCCGGCAGCGCGGCCGGTCAGCGCGACTCGGGCACCATGCGGGTGAGCCGGGCGGTCAGACGTTCGAGGGGGCCACGCCCGAAGAACCGCCGCCAGAGCATCGCGAACACGACCGAGCCGATCGCGAACCACCCCCACGCGGCCGCTGACTCCGGGTACTCGGGCAGCGCCGCGAGCACGACGAGGTGCCCCGCGTACACCGTGAGCGGCATCGACCCGACCGCCGCCAGCGGGTACCCCATGCGGCGCACGACCTCACCCCGACCGTCGAACACGAGCGTGCAGAGCGCGATGACGGCCACGGCCACCCCCGCGGTGCCCACCACGTCGACGATGGACGACGAGTGGTCCCGGGGCGACAGGAACAGCTGCGCGGCGGCCTCGGCGGCGGTGCTCCCCTCCCCCGCGTACGGCACACCGGGGAACGCGAACCCGGCATCGGCGGGCACCGGCGCGACCGCGTTGCCGACGAGGTACGCGACGACGGCCGCCACCGTGCCGGACGCGAGGACGACCACCTGGGTGCGCCGCGCCTCCAGTCCCGCCCTGGCGAGGGCGAGACCGACCAGGACGTACGCCAGGAAGGTGACCACGGGGGTAGACGAGGCCGAGCTGAACCTCCCAGGTGCCCGCCCCGGCGTATAGCGGGGCGATTCCGATCGCGACCACAGGCGAGGCACGGCGCACACCGCGGGAGCACAAGCAGCCAGCGGGCGCGGACCCGAGCACCGGGAACGGCGAGCAGGAACAGGACGCCTTAGGTGGGAGGATCACGTAGACCGGGGTCTCCAGGGCCATCAGAAGCAGCCCGACGGCGACGACCACGACCGCGCGGACGGCGAGCCTGGCGCGGACGCGGCCGATCCTCGGCGGGCCGGGCGGTGCGGTCCGACCGCTCGTCAGGCCGATCGAGACGCCGGCGAGCACGGCGAAGAGCGACGAGGACCGGCCGTGTGCGACGGCCGCCCAGGTGCCGGGGTCGGACCAGTCGACCTGGTCGGCGATCCCGCCGACGTGGGTCGCCATCATCCCGAGGAGCGCCAGTGCGCGCGCGACGTCGACACCGTCGAGCCGGACCCCGGACGCGGACACGCCCCGCAGCGCGGTGGGCGGCGCGGGGCGTGCGGTCGTCATGGCGGGCGCGTCGTGCCGGTCAGCTCGTCGCCGAGCCCGTGCGCGCGTCGACGCGACCGAGGGACACGTCGACCATCTCGTCACGCGGGACGACCTTGATGCGCTCGCGACCCTCGGGTGCGCCCAGGGCGAGCTCGTGGGCATCGAGGTTGTGCCAGCCGTCGAGGTCGGTGTACTCGACACCGCGCTCGGCGAGCAGCGCCGGGATGGCACCTTCGGACGGGTCGGCGGGCGTCCACCAGCTCGCCTGGTCGTTCACGATGTGCTGCACGGTCTCCATCGCGTCGGACTTGGTGTGGCCGATGAGCCCGACCGGTCCGCGCTTGATCCAGCCGGTCGCGTAGACCCCCGGGATCTGCTGGTTGTCGTCGCCCAGGACCTGGCCCTCGTGGTTCGGGATGACCCCGTGCCGCTCGTCGAACGGGACGCCGGGCAGGGGTGAGCCGAAGTAGCCGACGGCCCGGTAGACCGCCTGGACCGGGATCTCGCGGACCTCGCCGGTGCCCTCGACGCCGCCCTGGCCGTTGGGCCGGGTGCGCTCGTAGCGGATCGCGGTGACGGACCCGTCCTCGCCGACGATCTCGAGGGGCTTCGCGTAGAAGTGCAGGTGCAGCCGGCGGCTCGCCTGGCCCGTCTCGCGGGTGCGCCACTGCTCGAGCACGCGGTTCATCACCATGACCTGCTTGTTCGTGGCGATGGCGGTCTTCGAGGCCTCATCGTGGTCGAAGTCCTCGTCGTAGACGATCATGTCGACGTCGCGGAGTTCGCCCAGCTCGCGGAGCTCGAGCGGCGTGAACTTCACCTGCGCCGGACCGCGGCGACCGAAGACGTGCACGTCCGTGACCGGGGACGCCTTGAGGCCCTCGTACACGTTCGCGGGGATCTCGGTCGGCAGCAGGTCGTCGGCGTGCTTGGCGAGGATGCGCGAGACGTCGAGGGCGACGTTGCCGTTGCCGATGACCGCGACGCTCGAGGCGGTGAGCGGCCAGGTGCGCGGGACGTCGGGGTGCCCGTCGAACCAGCTGACGAACTCGGCGGCCCCGTAGGACCCGTCGAGCTCGACCCCGGGGACGTCGAGGTCGGCGTCCTTGATCGCGCCGGTCGAGAACACGACCGCGTGGTAGTGCTGCTTGAGGTCGTCGAGGGTGATGTCCTCGCCGAAGCGGACGTTGCCGAACAGGCGGACGACACCGCGGTCGAGCACGTCGCGCAGGGCGTTGATGATCCCCTTGATGCGCGGGTGGTCCGGGGCGACGCCGTAGCGGACCAGACCGTATGGGGCCGGCAGCTGTTCGAACAGGTCGATCGACACGTCGTGGCCGTGGGCCTCGCGCAGCAGGATGTCGGCGGCGTAGATGCCGGCGGGGCCTGCGCCGACGATGGCGACTCGGAGGGTGGGCACTGATCGTCTCCAGTTCGTTCGGGTGCGGTGCTCCCGAGGTGGTCGAGGGGGTCGAGGGGCGGGGCCGTCGGCCACCGCGGTGGTGCCGCGCTAGCGGCTGCGTTCGACGACGGACTCGGCGAAGCGGACGAGGGCCCGCTTGACCGTGCCGTCCGGCAGGGGTTCGAGGGCGTCGACGGCGTCCATCGCCCAGCGGACCGCGACGGCGCGCGTGGCGGCGGTGGCCTCGTGTTCGCGCAGTGCCGCCACCGCCGACTGGTAGGGCGTCGAGTCGACGACGTCGTCCGGCGCGGCGTTCACGTCACGCTCGATGCGCTCGAGCAGGTCCACCGCGTCGGGCGCACCGGTCGCGGCGAGCCGCTTGAGCTGCAGGAGCGGGAGGGTGTCCACGCCGGCACGCAGGTCGTTGCCGGCGATCTTGCCGGTCTTGTCCTTCGCGGGGGCGAGGTCGATCACGTCGTCCACGAGCTGGAACGCCACGCCGACCTTCTCGCCGAAGGTGCCGACGGCGTCGAGGTAAACGCGGTCCGCTCCGGAGAACATGACGCCGGCGCGGGCGGCCGTCGCGATCAGGGAACCGGTCTTGTCGCTGAGCACCTGGATGTAGTGCTCGACCGGGTCGTCCTCGGGCTGCGGGCCGGTCGTCTCGTGGAGCTGGCCCATGCAGAGCCGCTGGAAGGTCTCGGCCTGCATCCGGATGCCCTCGGTGCCGAGGTCCGCCGTGATGAGGCTGGCGCGCGCGAACAGCAGGTCGCCGGTCAGGATCGCCACGTTGTTGCCGTAGGTCACGTGCGCCGCGGGGACGCCGCGCCGGACCGGCGCCTCGTCCATCACGTCGTCGTGGTACAGCGACGCCAGGTGCGTCGTCTCGATGCTCACGGCGGCCTTGACGACCGCGTCCGTGACGCCGTCGCCGAGCTGGGCGATGAGGAGCGTCAGCGTCGGACGGATCCGCTTGCCACCCGCCGACAGCAGGTACCGGCTCGTGGTGTCGGCGAGGGTGTCGGTGGAGCGCATGGCGTCCTCGAGCCCCCGCTCGACGAGCTCGAGACCGTCGTCGACCGCGGCGATGAACCGGCGTTCCGCGGGCGTTGCGAACAGTCGCTCGCCGATGCCCAGCGATGCGCGGAGACTCGGTGCGCGACGTGCGACCGGGACGCTCGGATTCAAGTGCTGCTCCGTGTTCGGGGGTGGAGGGACCGGTCAGGCGTCGGTCGGGTCGACGCTCGGCTGCTCACCGGTGTGCTGGTGCGCACGACGGGCCTTGGCGCGTCGTGCGACGGATTCACGGACCTCGCCCGCGACCGGCTTGCGACCACGGTGCAGTGCGACGATACCCGCCGTGAGGTTCCGGTAGGCGACGACCGAGAACCCGACGCCGCGCAGCCACTGGCTGAGGACCTGCTGGTCGGGCCACGCCTCGATCGACTCGGCCAGGTAGCGGTAGGCCGCCGGGTTGCTGCTGGACAGCCTGGCCACACCCGGGAGGACCCGCTTGAGGTACGTGCCGTACCCGAAGCGGAGCAGCGCCAGCGGGGGCGTGGAGAACTCGCAGATGACGACGCGGCCGCCGGGCTTCAGGACCCGGAGCATCTCGCCGAGGGCCTGCATCGGGTCGTTCACGTTGCGCAGCCCGAAGGAGATCGTCACGGCGTCGAAGGTGTCGTCGTCGAAGGGCAGCTGCTCGGCGTTGCCCTCGACGAAGGTGATCTCGGGGTGGCGTTCATGACCGACGGCGATCATGCCGGCGGAGAGGTCGAGCGCCGTGACGTCGGCACCCTTCTTCGCGAACGCCGCCGCACTCGTGCCGGTCCCCGCGGCGATGTCCAGCACCTTCTCGCCGGGCTGGGGATCGACCGCGCGGACCGTCGCGACACGCCACAGCGGAGCGTTGCCCGCCGAGAGGATGTCGTTCGTGAGGTCGTACTTCGCGGCGACGTCGTCGAACATGGCCGCCACCTCGTCCGGCCGCTTGTTCAGGTCCGCTCTGCTCACCCACAACATCCTAGAGGTCGCGCCCGGACGTTCCCCGCGTGGCGCGTACGATCGGTGGCGTGACCCGAACCACCACGGCGGCCCCACCGCTGACGGTCTCGACCCGGATCCTCGACGATCCGGGCGCCGTCCTCCGCCACACCCTCCGGGACAGCCCGCTCGCGTTCGTCCGGAACGGCGACGGCATCGTCGGGATCGGCGAGGCGGTGCGGTGGACGTTCAGCGGCCCGGACCGGATGCGCGAGGCCTCGGCGGCGTGGCGGTCGCTCGTGCAGGAGGCCGTCGTCGACGACCCCGTGCAGCTGCGCGGCACCGGACTCGTCGCCTTCGGGTCCTTCGCCTTCGCCGACGACTCGGCCGAGACGAGCGTGCTCATCGTCCCGCGCGTCGTGATCGGTCGGCGCCGTGGGAAGGCCTGGCTCACCGCCGTCGACACCACGCTCGCCCCGGAGCCCCTCGCCTTCACCCGCACCTCGGTGCCGGTCCCGCATGTCGGGCCGCACGTGTCCGTGACGCTCGGCCCCGGCGCCGTCGACGAGGACGCCTACGCCGCGAAGGTCGCCGACGCCGTCCGCCGGATCGCGGCCGGCGACGCCGAGAAGGTGGTGCTCGCGCGGGACCTCGTCGGGACGCTGCCCGACGGGGCCGATCGCCGGGCGATCCTGCTCGACCTCGCCGAGGCGTACCCGCAGTGCGTCACGTTCGCCGTCGACGGGATCATCGGTGCCACACCGGAGACCCTCGCCCGGACCGACGGCACCCGGCTCTCGGCTCGCGTGCTCGCCGGCAGCGCGGCGCGCGGCACCGACCCGGTGTCCGACCGGGCCGCCGCCGAGGCCCTCGCCGCGAGCACGAAGGACGTCGAGGAGCACCGGTTCGCCATCCAGAGCCTGCTCGCCGCGCTCGCCCCGATCGCCTCCGAGCTGCGCGCCGACCCGGAGCCGTTCCGGTTGCAGCTGCCGAACCTGTGGCACCTCGCGACCGACGTGCAGGCCACGCTGCCCGTCGGGACGACCTCGCTCGACGTCGCGGACGCCCTGCACCCGACGGCTGCCGTCGCCGGGACCCCGACCGACGTGGCCGTCCGGCTCGTCGCCGAGCTCGAGGGGGTCGATCGCGGGCGCTACGCCGGACCGGTCGGCTGGCTCGGCGCGAACGGTGACGGCGAGTGGATGCTCGCCCTCCGGAGCGCACGGATCACCGAGGACGGCACCGTGCGGGCATGGGCGGGCGCGGGGATCGTCGCGGGATCCGACCCGGCCCGCGAGGTTGCCGAGACGACCCTGAAGTTCCGCCCGGTCACCGACGCACTCGCCTAGTCGGGCCAGGAGGCGCGGTGCCGGCCCGGCACGTCGGCCGCCGCTCGACGCGGTGCCGGTCCGACAGGTCCGCTCAGTCGGCCAACGGCACCTCGATGACGACGCGCTCGGCGGGGTCCGTCAGCACCCGCTCGAGGTCGCCCCAGGTCTCGGCACGCCGGTACGTCCACCCGAGCCCGGTCACCACCGGTTCGACGTCGACGTGCTGCGGGGTGGTCATCATCCGGCGCATGTCGGCCTCCGGCGTGGTCGCCGCGACCTCGAGCCCGCGGAAGATCGCTCCCCCGCCGTCGTTCCCCACGACGACCTGCACGCGGTGCCGGTGCTCCTCGGTGCCGGTGACGAGCGCCCCGAGGTCGTGCAGGAGCGTCAGGTCGCCGAGCAGCACACGGGTGGTGCCGACCGAGGCCGTGGACCGTTCGAGGGCGGCGGCGATCCCCAGCGCGGTCGAGATCGTCCCGTCGATGCCCGCCAACCCCCGGTTCGCGTGCACCCGGATCGCCTTGCCCGGGACGTGCCCGTCGGCGGCGCGGATGATCTGCGAGGCGCCGAGCACCAGGCGGTCGTGCGGCCAGGTCGCACCCCAGACGGCGTCCGCGAGCATGGTTCGGTCGACCGCGCGGCGGCGGAGCGCCACCTCGTCGCGGAGGAACTTGTTCCGCTCGGCACGGTCGCTGGACCGCTTGGCGTCGAGGTCGGGTCCGGCGTCGCCCCCGCCGAGCAGCGCGCGGCTCGCGGAGACCCACCGCCCGACCCAGGCACGGTGCTCCGGCCGGGTGCGGCCCGTCACGCGGACGTCGGACACGACGGTGGTCGCGGCGTCCGGCCGGGAGGCGCGGGCCGGGTCGTAGGGATCGGCCCCCGGTCCGCGGACCACGAACGTCTCGACGTCGGCGCGCTGCAGGAGGGCCGGGACCTCGCGGCTGAGGGTGGGGTGCCCGAGCACGACGGCACGGCGGACCGCGCCGCCGAAGTCCGGGTCGCCGAGGAGCGCACGGTAGGCGACGACGAGGTTCCGCCCGAACCGCGCACCGCTCGACACCTCGGCGATGAGCGGCGCACCGAGCTCCCAGGCGATCCGTTCGGCGTCCGCCCCGGCGTCGTGCCCGGCGATGACGATGGTCGCGGGCTCGTCGTCCGGCGTGAGGTCGACCACGGGCAGACCCGTGTGCACCCGCCGGGTGGCGAAGGCGAGGTCGACCTCGTCGTCGGGCACCGGCTGGACCGCCCCCTCGCCGAGCCCGGCGGAGAGCGGCTCGCGGAACGCGACGTTGAGCTGCACCGGACCGGGCTGCCCCGTGTGCCCGGCGGCCGCGGCGACCACCTCGCGCACGAGTCCCCGGACGGCGTCCGCGTCGACACCGGCGGAGGTCGGCGCCTCGACGTCGCG
>NZ_BACZ01000288.1 GCF_000333375.1 Curtobacterium sp. B18 | reverse complement strand
GCATCCCCGCCCACTACCTCCGCCAGATCTGGTGGCAGCAGTACGTCCTCGGGGCGGACCGCACCCTGTTCGTCTGGGAACGGCACGACGGCTTCGTCCCGGTCGCCGACGAACCCGAGTGCCGGTGGGTCGACCGCGACGACGACCAGATCCGCGGACTGATCCAGCTCGCCGACCTCGTGCTCGACCGGCTGCGCGACTTCCGGAGCTAGACCTTCACGAGCCGCAGGCGACTCATCCCGATGACGAGCACGCCGAGCAGGACGATCGACACCCCCACGCCGACGCAGTACAGCGCGACGACGCCGTAGCCGAGGTCGGGGTTCAGGAACGGGTACGGGACCCAGCCGTCCGTCGCCCCGCGCACCAGTACGACGACCGTCCACACCGCCGGGTAGAGCAGGAACCACCACACGTGCCGGAGCAGCAGCTTCGAGCGATCCGAGAACAGCAGCCAGTCGAGCACCGCGTACGCCGGCATGACCTTGTGCAGGATGTCGTTCGACCACTGCACGTTCGCCGAGACGTCGACGCCGGTCAGCAGGGTGTTGTAGACGATGCCGGTCGTGGCGATGTACACCGTCGAGGCACCGCGGAACACACTGACCCGCAGGTCACCCCGCTTGTGTCGAGCAGCGGCGACGAGCGTCACAGCGAACGCCGCCGCGATGAGGATGTTCGACTGGATCGTGAAGTACCCGAAGAAGTTCCACGGGTTGTAGCTCGGGAGCTTCGAGCTGACGAGCCACTGCCCGACGATGGCTGCCACCACGGCGATGACCGCGATCAGCCGGAGCGAGTTCACGAGGGTGCGCACGGTGCCACGCTACCGGCAGACCACGCCGGGGACGCGACAGGACCCGCACCGAAACCGGTGCGGGTCCTGTCGGGACTGATCAGTGGATCAGATGCTGTTGACGTCGAGCGGGATGCCCGGGCCGAAGGTCGTCGAGACGGCGCCCTTCGTGATGTAGCGGCCCTTCGAGGCGCTCGGCTTGAGGCGGTTGATCTCCTCGAGCGCGGTCGAGATGTTCTCGTCGAGCTGCTCCGGCGTGAACGAGGCCTTGCCGACGACGAAGTGCACGTTGGCGTGCTTGTCGACGCGGAACTCGATCTTGCCGCCCTTGATGTCGTTGACGGCCTGCGCCACGTTCGGGGTCACGGTGCCGGTCTTCGGGTTCGGCATGAGGCCACGCGGGCCGAGCACCTTGCCGAGACGACCAACCTTGCCCATGAGCTCCGGCGTCGCGACGGCGGAGTCGAAGGCGGTGTAGCCCTCGGCGACCTTCGCGATGAGCTCGTCGCCACCGACCTCGTCGGCACCGGCGGCGATGGCGGCCTCAGCCGCAGCGCCCACGGCGAAGACGATGACACGGGCGGTCTTGCCCGTGCCGTGCGGCAGGATGACCGTGCCACGGACCATCTGGTCCGCCTTGCGCGGGTCGACGCCGAGCTTGAGGGCGACCTCGACGGTGGAGTCGGTCTTGGTGGAACCGGTCTCCTTCGCCAGGGCGACGGCCTCGGCGGGGGTGTAGAACTTGTCGGCCTCGATCTTCGCGGCCGCGGCCTGGTAGGCCTTGGACTTCTTCGCCATGGTGTTCTCCTTGGGAGCTACGTGGTTGACGAGCCGGCGCGGCTCTCCCACGGAAGGGTGTTTGGGTGTGTGCCTGAGCAGGTGGGGCTTACGCCTCGACCGTGATGCCCATCGAGCGTGCGGTGCCGGCGATGATCTTCGCGGCCTGCTCGATGTCGTTGGCGTTCAGGTCGGCCTGCTTGGTCTCGGCGATCTGACGGACCTGGTCCATCGAGATCTTCGCGACCTTGACCGTGTGCGGGGTCGCGGAACCCTTCTGCACACCCGCGGCCTTCTTGATCAGCTCTGCCGCCGGCGGGGTCTTGAGGACGAACGTGAACGAACGGTCCTCGTAGACGGTGATCTCGACCGGCACGACGTTGCCACGCTGCGACTCGGTCGCCGCGTTGTACGCCTTGCAGAACTCCATGATGTTGACGCCGTGCTGACCGAGCGCCGGACCGATCGGCGGGGCCGGGTTGGCGGCGCCCGCGTTGATCTGCAGCTTGATCAGGCCCGTGACCTTCTTCTTCGGTGCCATGACTTGTCTTCCTCCTGGAATCGAACGCACGGGGATCCGTGCACTCTCCCGCTGGCCCGGCCGTTCCGGACCGCGGTGAAGCCCCGCACGCACGAAGCGTGCGGGGCCAAACTCGATAAGTGTAGCTGGTGTTGGTGCGCGCTAGAGCTTCGTCACCTGGTCGAAGCTGAGCTCGACCGGGGTCTCGCGCTCGAACAGCGAGACGAGGACCGTGAGCTTGCCACTCTCCGGCTTGATCTCGGAGATCGACCCGGGCAGACCCGCGAACGAGCCTTCCTTGATGGTGATCGTCTCGCCGATCTCGAAGTCGACCTCGGCCGCCGGCTGGGACTGCGCGCCGCCGGAGCCCTTCGCGCCGCCCTTGGTCGGGGCTGCCTCGGCCACCTGGACCAGGGACTTCAGCATGCCGAAGGCCTCGTCGAAGCGGAGCGGCGTCGGGTTGTGCGCGTTGCCGACGAAGCCGGTGACACCGGGGGTGTGCCGGACGACGGACCACGAGTCCTCGTTGAGGTCCATGCGGACGAGCACGTACGAGGGGATCCGGACGCGGGTGACCAGCTTGCGCTGCCCGTTCTTGATCTCGACGACGTCCTCCATCGGGACCTCGACCTGGTAGATGTAGTCCTCCATCGACATCGACACCATGCGGTTCTCGATGTTCGACTTCACGCGGCGCTCGAAGCCCGCGTAGGAGTGGATGACGTACCACTTGCCCGGCTTCATCCGCAGCTCGGCCTTGAAGGCCTCGTACGGGTCGACCTCGGCCGCTTCTTCGTCGTCGTCGGCGTCGAGGGCCTCGTCGGCGGCGAGGGTGGCGTTGGCCTCGGCTGCCGTCTCCGACTCCAGCTCGACTTCTTCCTCGTCCTCGACGGCTTCGACGGCGGCCTCGGCCTCGTCGGCGGTGTCGATCTCGAGCGCGTCGTCCACCACGGCGTCGGCCTCGGGGTCGCGGGACTCGGCGAGGGCCGTGAGCGCCTCGTCGATGCCGGCGTCGACGGTGCCGTCGTCGGGCTCGTCGCTCAGGCCGAGGGACTCGTCGTCCTCGTCCTCGATCTCGATGGCTCGCTCTTCGGCGGACTCGGCCGAACGCTCCTCGCCGGTCTCGACGTCGCCTTCCTGGTTCTCCTCGACCTCGGAGGACTGCTCGGCAGCCGTGGCGAGGTCGATGTCGTCGCGGGAGTTGTCAGACACTGTCGAATCTTTCCGTTCGGTGATGCGGATCGGGTTGGCGGGCGGATCGGTTCACGACCGGCGCCGTCTCGGGCGACCGTACTCCTGTCCGTGGGCGGACAGGACAGCCGGCGTCCGGGTCAGGCCGTCGGCCCGTTGCCGAACACGTACCCGACGCCGAGTCCGAACACGAAGTCGAGGACCGACACCAGGATCATCATCACGACGACGAAGACCAGGACGACGCCCGTGTAGCTGAAGAGCTCCTTGCGGGTCGGCGTGACCACCTTGCGGAGCTCGCCGAGGACCTGACGGATGAAGAGCACGATGGCAGCGAACGGACCGCGGCGCTCGGCCCGGTCCTGCTTCGCCTTGGCGACGACGTCATCCGCCGTCGTCTCCATGTCTTTGCTCGCCAACTTCTACCCTTCCAGATGTGCAGGGCGGACAGGACTCGAACCTGCAACCTGCGGTTTTGGAGACCGCTGCTCTACCAATTGAGCCACCGCCCTTCGGACACGGTTCGTCACCGATCCGTGTTCCGGTGGTCGAGTGTACGGGAGTCCGTCACACGGTGTCCACTTGACGGATGCTCCGGCGTGCCGCGCCGATAGGCTGGGACCCGTGAGCACCGAAGCCCCCGGCCCCGAGTCCACCGCCAACCCCGCTGCCGCGTCCACCGATCGGCCGCGCATCGCGTCCCGCATCGCCGCGATCGCCGAGTCCGCGACGCTCAAGGTCGATGCCAAGGCCAAGGCGCTGAAGGCCGCCGGCCGACCGGTCATCTCGTTCGCCGCCGGCGAGCCGGACTTCGCGACGCCCCAGCACGTCGTCGACGCCGCGGTCGAGGCCGCCCAGGACCCGAAGAACCACCGGTACACACCCGCGACCGGCCTGCCGGAACTCAAGCAGGCCATCGCCGAGAAGACCGCACGCGAGTCCGGCATCACGGTCGACCCGTCGCGGGTGATCGTCACGAACGGCGGCAAGCAGGCCGTCTACCAGGCGTTCCAGACGATCGTCGACGCCGGCGACGAGGTCCTGCTCCCCGCCCCGTACTGGACCACCTACCCCGAGGCGATCCGCCTGGCCGGTGGCGAACCGGTCGAGGTCTTCGCCGGCAGCGACCAGGGCTACCTCGTCACGGTCGAGCAGCTCGAGGCCGCGCGCACCCCGAAGACGAAGGCGCTGCTGTTCTGCTCGCCGTCGAACCCGACCGGCGCCGTGTACTCCGCCGAGCAGACGAAGGCCATCGGCGAGTGGGCCCTCGAGCACGGCATCTGGGTCATCAGCGACGAGATCTACCAGGACCTCGTGTACGACGGCGTCCGGTTCACCGGCATCCTCGAGGCGGTCCCCGCCCTCGCCGACACGACGATCCTCCTCAACGGCGTCGCCAAGACGTACGCGATGACCGGGTGGCGTGTCGGGTGGTTCATCGGCCCGGCCGACGCGGTGAAGGCGGCCTTGAACCTGCAGTCGCACCTGTCGAGCAACGTGTCCAACGTGTCGCAGCGCGCCGCGATCGCCGCGCTGAACGGCCCGCAGGAGCCCGTCACGGCCATGCGCGAGGCCTTCGACCGCCGTCGTCAGGCGATCGTCGCGGGTCTGAACGCGATCCCGGGCTTCGTCACGCCGACCCCGCAGGGCGCCTTCTACGTCTACCCCGACGTCACGGCGCTCCCCGGCCGCGAGTGGGCCGGATCGACACCGACCACGACCCTCGAGCTCGCCGACCTCATCCTCGAGCACGCCGAGGTCGCGGTCGTCCCGGGTGAGGCCTTCGGCCCGTCGGGCTACCTCCGCCTGTCGTACGCGCTCGGTGACGACGACATCGCCGAGGGCGTGGCCCGCCTGGCGAAGTTCTTCGCGTAGTCCCCCGGACGCCGCGACGGCCCACCTCGTCGAGGTGGGCCGTCGTCACGTCCGGGGCCAGGAGGCGCGGCTCGGCTCAGGCGAGCAGGTCACCCACCACGACGGGTTCCGGCACGAGCGCCACCCCGAAGCGGTTCAGGACGGTCACCTGGACGTAGCGGGCGAGCTCCGCCACCTGGGCGGCGGTCGCTCCGCCCCGGTTCGTCAACGCGAGCGTGTGCTTCGACGAGATCGCCGCGCGGGACCCGGGCACGGCGTACCCCCGGTGCACGCCCGCGTGCTCGATGAGCCAGGCGGCACTGAGCTTGACGTCGTCGCCCGCCGGCCAGCGCGGTGCCTCGGCCGGCAGCGTCTCGGCGAAGGCGGCGGAGACGATCGGGTT
>NZ_BACZ01000289.1 GCF_000333375.1 Curtobacterium sp. B18 | reverse complement strand
GAAGTTCCGGTTCGACGACCCCGCGGACGAGATGGGCGTCGAGACGGTGATGGTAAGCACCACGGACGACCGGGTGCTCCAGGCGCCGCTGACCTAACGCGGGGCGCCGCTCGACGGCGCAGAGGCCTTCCTCGTGACCGAGATGGAACACTCCGTGCTCGGACGACGCTGGGTCTACGACGCCGTGGGCGACCCGGTGTACACCGACGTGCTGCGCCGGGCGATCGCCACGGGCGGGCACGAGGCCACCCTCGAGCGCGCCGANGGATCCTCCCGTCAGGCGGTCCTGCCTACTTCACCGCGCCGGCCGTCAGACCGGCGACGAACTGGCGCTGCACGATGAGGAACGCGATCACGACCGGGATCGACACGACGAGCGACGCCGCCATGATCTGGTTCCAGTACACGTTCGTCTGCGTCGAGTACTGCTGCAGACCGACCGCGAGCGTCTGCCCGTTGCCGTTCGTCATCACCGAGGCGAAGAGCACCTCGCCCCACGCCGTCATGAACGAGTAGATGCCGACCGCGACGAGGCCCGGACGGGCGGACGGCAGGATCACCCGGAACAGGGCGCCCATCGGTCCGGAGCCGTCCACCATCGCGGCCTCGTCGAGCTCCCGCGGGATGGTCTCGAAGTAGCCCGCGAGCATCCAGATCGAGAACGGCAGCGTGAACGTCAGGTAGGTGATGATCAGGCCGAGCCACGACCCGACGAGCTGGATGCCGAGCGCGTTCCCGAGGTTCGTGAAGATGAGGAACAGCGGGAGCAGGAACAGCACACCGGGGAACATCTGGGTGGAGAGCACCGCGGTGGTGAAGGTGCTCTTGCCCTTGAAGTTCCAGCGCGAGACACCGTAGGCGGCGAAGGTCGCGATGATCAGCGAGAACACCGTCGCGACGGTGCAGACCACCAGGGAGTTGATGAAGTACTGCCCGAGCGGGACCGTCGACCACATGTCGATGAACGGCTGCAGGGTGATGTGGGTCGGGATCCACGTGAAGTCGTTCTGCACGTCACCGAGCGGCTTGATGGCCGTGGTGATCATCACGTAGAGCGGGACGACCGTGAACAGGGTCAGGACGACCAGGGTCACGACCTTGAAGGACTTGGCGCCGACTGTCTCACGCACGGACGGACCTCCGGTTGGTCACGGCGAGGTAGATGCCCGTGACGATGAGCAGGAAGATGAGGAGCAGGACGCTCATCGCGGCACCGGAGCCGAAGTTCCAGGTGATGAACGACGCGTTGTAGATGTGGAAGCTCAGCAGGTCCGCGGCCGGGGGCTGGGCGGTCGAGCCGAACAGGACGAACGGCGTGTTGAAGTCGTTGAACGTCCAGAGGAACATCACGAGCACGAGCGTCACGTTGACCGGACGCACCATCGGCAGGGTGATCGAGCGCCACTGGCGGAAGGGCTTCGCGCCGTCGACCGAAGCCGCCTCGTACACGTCGTTCGGCACGGACTGCAGGCCCGCCATGAGCATCAGGAACGCGAACGGCCAGGTCTTCCAGATCGCCACGACGACGACCGAGACGAAGGCGTTCGAGCCGATCAGCCAGAACGGTCCCTGGCCGCCGAACAGGTGCAGCTGGTCGACCAGGATGTGGTTGATCGCACCGGAGTCACGCTGGAACATGAACTTCCAGGTGATGATGCCGGCGTACATCGGCAGCGCGTAGGGCACAAGGAAGAGCGTGCGGAAGAGCCCGCGGCCCCGGAACGGCTTCTGCAGCGCGACCGCGGCGGCCATGCCGAAGCTCCACGAGAGCCCGACCACGAGCACCGTGAAGGCGCAGGTGATGAGGAACGAGTTGAGGACGCCCTGGCCGATCGCCTGGTTGAAGTCGACGACGACCGAGTAGTTGCGCAGCCCGGCGAACGGAGCGGCGCCCCAGTTCGCGATGAAGTACTTGGTGAGCTGGATGAACGAGATCCAGATGCCGGTGAGCATCGGCACGATGTGGATCAGCAGCTCGAAGAGGATGGCCGGGGCGACGAGCGCGTAGGGCAGCCAGTGGGTCTTGCGCTTCCGACCTGGCGGACGGCCCGACGTCGTCGGGGCCTTCGTGTGGGTCAGGTCGATGCGCTCGGAGTCAGGCAGGACCGAGGTGGACATGAGCGGGGGCCTTTCGGCAGGAAGGGGATCGGGTGCTTCGCGCGGACCGTGGCAGCGGTCGGGAGGCGCGGCATGCGTGAGCCGATCGGCTCACCCCCGGCGCGTGGCCGGGTGCGGAACCGCAGGTCGTCCACCCGGGTGGTCGGGCCGTGGACCTGAGGGGTGGAGGCCCGGGCGCGTCCTGTCGGACGCGACCCGGGCCTCCTGGCTCGATCAGCCGTTCGCCTGGGACACCTGGTCCTGGGCGGTCTTGAGCGCGGTCTTGATGTCGCTGTCAGACACCGAACCGCCGGTGGCGATCTTGGCGAACATGTCGTTCATCGCCTTCCCGACCGTGGACTCGAACTGGTCCTCGGCGGGGACCAGCGGGAGCGGCTTCGCCTTGTTGTTGTAGATGTCGAGGAACGTCTTCGTCTGCTCGTCGGTGACCGAGTCAGCAGCGGAGGCGAGCACCGGCAGGGCCGAGTACGGCTTGTCGAGCGTCGCCTGGGTGTCCTCGCTCGTCATGTACTTGACGAACTTCAGGGCGCCGTCCTTGTTCTTCGTGTTCTTGAAGATGGACAGGTTGATGCCAGCCGGGAAGGACGCGATGTCCTTGCCGCCCTGCGGCGCCGGGAAGGGCACCACGCCGAAGTCGTCGGCGGACATGCCGTTCGACGTGATCGTCGAGTTGGCGTTGTTCTGCGTCAGCATCATCGCGGCCTTCTTGTTCGCGAAGTCCGAGACCGCCTGGGTGCCGTTGTCGTACTGGGCGTTCGAGGTGTTGACGACCTTGTCGCTCTGCATCAGGTCGAGGTACCGGCGGATGCCGTCCACGTTCGCCTTCTGGGTGAAGGTCGGGTTGCCCTTCGAGTCGAACCACTCGCCACCGTTCTGCGCCGAGTTGATGAACGCGAAGTGCGCGTTCTCGGTGTACGAGCCACCGGCGATGGTGAAGCCGTACTTGCCGTCGGTGGTGAGCTTCTTCGCGTCCGAGACGAGGTCCTCCCACGTCGTCGGCGCCTCGATCCCGGCGTCCTTGAACATCTGCTTGTTGTAGTACAGACCGTAGGCGAGGCCGTAGAGCGGGACGCTCGTGACGGTCTTGCCCGGTGCGCCACCGGTCGAGAGCGCGACCTTGCCGAACTTGTCGGCGCCGCCGATCGCCTTCATCTCCGAGTCACCGAACTCCTGGAAGGCGCCGGTGGCCTGGAGCGAGGTCGCCCAGGTGTTGCCGATGTTGACGACGTCCGGGCCCTGGCCCGAGGTGACGGCGGTCTGGATCTTGTTCTGCAGGTCGTTCCAGCCGATGACCTGGAGGTTGACCTTGATCCCGGTCTCCTTCGTGAACTTCTTCAGGACGGGGGTCAGCACCTCCTTGTCGTTCTGGAGCGACGTGCCCTGGTTGGACGCCCAGTAGGTGAGCGTCTTGGAGTCGCCGGACGAACCGGACGATCCGGAGGAGCAGGCTGCGAGGCCGGTCACGGTGAGTGCCGCGGCCGCGGTGATGGCCAGTGCGCGGATGGCAGTGCGCATGACTCTCTACTTTCTCGTCGTTGAGATGGTGCAGGTGGTGGTACTGGTCGTGCTGTCGGGTGCTGCTGTGTGCAGCGGTGTCGGTCCCGGTCGGCGGACGTCCGTCGTCGGACGGCCACCGACCGGGCCTGGCGGTCAGGCCAGGGTCGACGCCGCGGGGTCCCAGCCCTCGGGGAGGGTCGGGGAGGGTGCGACGGTGCTCTCCACGAGCACCGCCTCACCACGTTCGGCCGCCTCGGCGATGGAGACCATCACGTCGAGGACGTGGAAGGCGAGGGCACCGGGGACCCGGTTCTCCTCGCCGGCGCGGAGCGAGCGGGCCAGGTCGACCACGCCGGTACCGCGCGAGTAGGTGGACCCCACGGCGGGGATCGTCTCGGGCTCGTCGGCGCCGTGCGCGTAGAGCTCGGTGTCGCCGTCGAAGTTGTTCGGGTCCGGGAACACGACCGTGCCGGTCTCGCCCGCGATCTCGACGAAGCCGGTGCGACCACGGTCGGACTCGAACGAGAAGACGCTCTGCGCGCTCCCGCCGTTCTCGAACTCGATGAGGGCCGAGTGGTTCGTCGGGACCTCGACCGGGAACTCGGTGCCGGCCTTCGGGCCGGAACCGATCGTCCGGGTCGCGCGGGACTTCGACGCGGTGGCCGTGACCTTCTTCACCGGGCCGAACGCCTGCACGAGGGTCGTGATGTAGTAGGGGCCGATGTCGAAGAGCGGACCGGCGCCGTACGCGAACAGGAACTCGGGGCTCGGGTGCCACGACTCGGGGCCGGGGCTCTGGAACAGCGTCAGACCGTTGAGCGGCGTGCCGATGCGGCCGTCGCGGATGGTCCGGAGCGCGGTCTGCAGGCCGGCACCGAGGAACGTGTCCGGTGCGACGCTGACGGTCTTGCCGGCGGCGCGGGCGGCGTCCCGGAGCTCGGCGGCGCTCGCGCGGTCGAGGGCGTAGGGCTTCTCGCCCCAGACGTGCTTGCCGGCGGCGAGGGCCTTGAGGGCGACCTCGACGTGGGCGGCCGGGATCGTCAGGTTGACGACGATCTCGATGTCGTCGTTCGCCAGGAGCTCCTCGACGGTGCCGGACCCGGCGACGCCCCACTTCTCCGCCTGCGCCGCTGCACGGGGCAGGTCGATGTCGGCGATGGCGTGCACCGTGACGTCGGGGAAGACGGTGAGGTTCGAGAGGTACTGGTCCGAGATGACCCCGGCGCCGATGACGCCGACGCCGACCGGGCCGGTGCGGGTGGTCCGGGTCGCGCCGGTCTCGGTCGTGGTGGTGGTGTCGGTCATGCGCGGGCCCCCTCGAGGAACGTGTAGGAGTCGGTGACGGCCTGGAAGACGTCGCCCTCGTGGTCGTCGAGCTCGACGACGTGGAGCGCGTCCGGCGCCGCGGCGATGATCTCGCGGATCGGCATGATGCCGTTGCCCACGGCGACCTGCTTCTTGTCGTCGTGCGAGCCGTCGCCGTCCTTGACGTGCAGGAACTGGACCTTGTCGCCGTACTTGCGGATGATCGCGACCGGGTCGTCCCCGCCGACCTGCACCCAGTACGTGTCGAGCTCGAGCACGACGTCGTCGGACAGCGCGTCGGCGAAGACCTCGTAGGCGGAGACGCCGTCGATGCGGTTCGAGAACTCGAACGCGTGGTTGTGGTAGCCGAGGGCGAGACCGTGGTCCGCGGCACGGGGCGCGAGGGCGCTCAGCTCGCGGGCGATGGCCTCGACGTCCTCGCGGGTGGTCCAGCGGGCCTCGTCGATGTGCGGGTCGATCAGGGTCGTGAGACCGACGGTGACGCTCGCGTGGAAGATCTGCTCGAGGTCCTGCTCGCCGGCGTCCAGCAGCCGTGCGTGGCCGCTCGGGCTCTGCAGTCCCGCCGCGGCGAGGGCGTCGCGGAGCGCTTCGGCCCGGTCGACGAAGCCGAACGCCTCGACGTTCGTGTAGCCGATGTCGGCGATGCGCTGCAGCGTGCCGGGCAGATCGGCAGCGAGGGCGTCGCGGACTGTGTAGAGCTGGACCGAGAGCGGTTGGGTCACCAGGGGTTCTCCTCGTCGAGATGGTGTGGTCGTCGTCGACCGAGCGTCACACTATGACCACTTTTGTCGGCGGTCAAGCAGAAGTTCGATCACGTTCGACGGACTTCGTTGCGTGGCGCGTTCGATGTGTGCTTCACTCCCCCACATGGTCGACTTGAACCGGACGGCAGCGTCGCCTCCGGTCGGGACGAGCGAGCTCTTCCAGATCCTGCGCGACGGCGTGCCACGGACCCGGGCCGAACTCGCCAGCCTGACAGGACTCGCGCGCTCCACGATCGGCGTGCGCCTCGATGCCCTCATCGAGGTCGGGCTCGTCGGGCCCGTGGACACCGCGGCGTCCACGGGCGGACGCCCGCCTGCGCAGGTGGCGCTGATGCCCCGCGCCCGACTCGTGGTCGCCGCCGACCTCGGCGCCTCCCACGGCCGCGTCGCCGTCACCGACCTGGTCGCTCGGCCGCTCGCCACCCGCGAGGCCCGCATCGACATCGCCGCCGGCCCGGTCCCCACGCTCACGTGGCTCGTCGAGACCATCGACTCGCTCCTCGACGAGGTCGGTCGCGCCCGGGACGACGTCATCGCGATCGGCATCGGCGTGCCGGGGCCGGTCGAGTTCTCCACCGGCCGCCCCGCGAACCCCCCGATCATGCCCGGCTGGGACGGCTTCGACGTGCCCGGCTGGCTCCGCGCGAACATCGCGGCCCACGTGCTCCTCGACAACGACGTGAACATCGCGGCCCTCGGCGAACGCGAGCACGCCTGGCCCGGTGTCGACCACCTGCTCTTCGTCAAGGTCGCCACCGGCATCGGGTCTGGGATCGTCTCGGACGGCGAGCTCCGGCGCGGCGCCCAGGGCACCGCTGGGGACATCGGCCACGTCCGGGTCTCGAGCGCAGGCGACGTGCCGTGCCACTGCGGGAACACCGGGTGCCTCGAAGCCGTCGCCTCCGGGCCCGCGATCGCCCGGCGGCTCCGCGCGAAGGGCCATGACGTGCACTCGAGCGCGGACGTCCTGGAGCTCGTGAACCGGTCGGACCTGGACGCCATCCAGGCCGTCCGGCAGGCGGGTCGGGACATCGGCGAGGTCCTCGCGACCTGCGTCTCGCTCATGAACCCGTCGGTCATCACGCTCGGCGGATCGATCACGCAGGCCGGGGAACACCTGCTGGCCGGGGTGCGCGAGGTGGTGTACTCCCGCTCGATGCCCCTCGCCACGGAGCACCTCGTGATCGCGCAGTCCCGCGCGGGCTCGCTCGCGGCACTGCAGGGGGCGGCGGCGCTCGCCATCGGGTACGCGCTCTCCCCCGCAGGGATCGACGAGCTCGTGACGTTCGCCGAGGGGCGGCAGCTCGTCTCCTGACCCGGTCCCACCGGTGCGTCGGGCCGGTCCCACCGGTGCGTCGGGCCGGTCCCACCGGTGCGTCGGGCCGGTCCCACCGGCGCGTCGGCTTCGTCTCGTCGGTGCGTCGGGCCGGTCCCGCCGGTGCGTCGGTTTTCGTCTCGTCGGTGCGCGGGGAGACAATCGTCGGGTGACGATCGTGCAGCCCACCCTGTGGGGCGACCTCCACCCGGGGCTGGAGGCGCAACCCGCCT
>NZ_BACZ01000290.1 GCF_000333375.1 Curtobacterium sp. B18 | reverse complement strand
CGACGACCACGACGGGAGCACCCGTGGCTGAGCAGCAACCGCTCCAGGCACAGGACAAGCTCGCGTTCCTGCTCGCCCTCGTGCCCTACCTGATCGACCGCGAGCGGGTCTCCGTCGCCGAGGCCGCGCGGCACTTCGGCGTGCCCGAGAC
>NZ_BACZ01000291.1 GCF_000333375.1 Curtobacterium sp. B18 | reverse complement strand
CGCGGGATCGACCAGGCAGCGATCGACGCGGCACTCGAAGCGGCTGCTGACGACGAGGACGACGAGTTCGTCCGCGCGATCGAACTGGCGCAGAAGCGTGCGGGCCAGCTCCGCGGCCTCGACCGGGCCACGGCGGAACGTCGGCTCTCCGGGTTCCTGATGCGCAAGGGCTACAACGGCGGAGTCGTCCGCATCGCGGTCGAGCGTGCGCTCGACGGCGGTGGCCGCCCGCCGGCCGGCCCGCGCGGTTCCGTCCGCTTCGAGTAGCGTCCCGACGGTTTTACACTGGGACGACCATGGCCACCGTCGCAGCGCGCCCCCGCACCTACCAAGTCCGCACCTACGGGTGCCAGATGAACGTGCACGACTCCGAGCGGTTGAGCGGGTCGCTGCAGGCCGCCGGCTACGTCGCGGCCGACGGCGAGCAGGCGGACGTCGTCGTCATCAACACGTGCGCCGTGCGCGAGAACGCCGACAACCGGCTGTACGGCAACCTCGGGCAGCTCGCGGGCATCAAGCGCGAGCACCCCGGCATGCAGATCGCGGTCGGCGGGTGCCTGGCGCAGAAGGACAAGAACGTCATCCTCGAGAAGGCGCCGTGGGTCGACGTCGTCTTCGGCACGCACAACATGGGCTCGCTGCCCACCCTGCTCGAACGTGCCCGGCACAACGACGAGGCGCAGATCGAGATCCTCGAGTCGCTCGACGTCTTCCCGTCCACCCTGCCGACGAAGCGCGACTCCACGCACAGCGGATGGGTGTCGATCTCGGTCGGCTGCAACAACACGTGCACGTTCTGCATCGTGCCGTCACTCCGCGGCAAGGAGAAGGACCGCCGCCCGGGTGACGTGCTCGCCGAGATCCAGGCGCTCGTCGACGACGGGGCGATCGAGGTGACACTGCTCGGTCAGAACGTGAACTCCTACGGGGTCGAGTTCGGGGACCGCCAGGCGTTCGGCAAGCTCCTGCGCGCCGCCGGGCAGATCGACGGCCTCGAGCGGATCCGGTTCACGAGCCCGCACCCGGCCGCCTTCACGGACGACGTCATCGACGCCATGGCAGAGACGCCGAACGTGATGCCGCAGCTGCACATGCCGTTGCAGTCCGGCTCGGACCGCGTCCTCAAGGCGATGCGCCGCAGCTACCGGAGCGAGCGGTTCCTCGGCATCCTCGACCGAGTCCGGGCGAAGATCCCGCACGCGGCGATCTCGACCGACATCATCGTCGGGTTCCCCGGTGAGACCGACGCCGACTTCGAGGACACCCTGCGCGTCGTCGAGCAGTCGCGCTTCGCGTCGGCGTTCACGTTCCAGTACTCGATCCGTCCGGGAACCCCCGCGGCGACGATGGACGAGCAGCTGCCGAAGGACGTCGTGCAGGAGCGCTACGAGCGCCTCGTCGCCCTGCAGGAGCACATCACCGCCGAGGAGAACGCGAAGCAGGTCGGCCGCACGGTCGAGGTGCTCGTCGCGACGGGCGAGGGCAAGAAGGACGACGCGACCCGGCGGCTGTCCGGACGCGCCGAGGACTCGCGGCTCGTGCACTTCTCGGTGCCGGACGGCTCCGACGTGCCCCGGCCCGGCGACGTCGTCACGGTCGAGGTCACGCGGTCGGCGCCGCACTTCCTCCTCGCCGACAGCGACGCGCCGCTTCGGATCCGTCGCACCCGCGCCGGCGACGCGTGGGACCGGGCCCAGGCCGAGAGCTGCGGGGTGCCGACGCCGACCACGGCCGGCGCCACCGACGCTCCGCGGCCGGTCTCGCTCGGCCTGCCCACGCTCCGTGTCGGGCGCTGACGAGGAGCGCGCCGACCCCGCGCGTCCCGCCGACCCCGCGCGACCCGCCGACCCCGCGCGACCCGCCGACCCCGCGAGCGCAGCCGACGCCGATCTGATCGCGGTCGTCGGGGCGACCGGCACCGGCAAGTCCGACCTCGGCATCGCCATCGCCGAACGCCTCCTCGCCGCAGGCCGACCGGCCGAGATCGTCAACGCCGACGCCATGCAGCTCTACCGGGGCATGGACATCGGTACCGCGAAGCTCGGGCTCGAAGAGCGCCGGGGCATCCCGCACCACCAGCTCGACGTCCTGGACGTCACCGACGAGGCCAGTGTGGCCGCGTACCAGCGCGACGCCCGGGCCGAGATCGAGGCGATCCACCGCCGCGGGGCCGTCGCCCTGCTCGTCGGCGGGAGCGGGCTCTACGTGTCCGCGGTGCTGTTCGACCTGGCCTTCCCGGGGACCGACCCCGAGTTGCGGGCACGGCTCGAGCGCGAGCACGAGGAACGCGGCCCGGGCATCCTGCTGGAGCGGCTCCGCGGCCTCGACCCGTCGGCGGCGGCGAGCATCGACGCGCGCAATCCGCGGCGGTTGATCCGCGCACTCGAGATCGCGAGCCGGTCCGAGGTCGTGACCCCGAGCCTCCCGTCCGCGCCCCGCGCCTGGCGACCCGCGCGCATCCTGCGCCTGCACCGTGAACGCGCCGAGCTCGTCGACGCGCTCCACGAGCGCGCGGCGCGCATGTTCGCCGCGGGGCTGGTCGACGAGGTCGAGGGCCTCCGCGAGCGCGGACTCGAATCGGGGCGGACCGCGCGGGCGGCGATCGGGTACTCGCAGGCGCTCGAGGTGCTGCGCGGCGACGCGTCCGTCGATCAGGCGATCGAGGCGACCGGCGTCGCGACCCGGAAGTACGCCCGACGGCAGGTGTCGTGGTTCCGGCGGTACACGGACGCCGAGGTCCTCGACGTCACCGGCGCGGACCGGGCTGCGCTGACGGCGGCTGCCCGTAGGATCGTCCCGTGACCGAGCTGCACTTCACCAAGGGCCAGGGGACCGGCAACGACTTCGTCCTGTTCGCCGACCCCGACGCGTCGGTCGAACTGACCCCCGAGCGGATCCGCGCGATCGCGGACCGCCGGTTC
>NZ_BACZ01000292.1 GCF_000333375.1 Curtobacterium sp. B18 | reverse complement strand
CGCTGCGCTGATGGATTGCTCCTTCGACGCGTCTGGACACCATCCTGCGGACATTCACGCCTACAAGCTGGCCGCATGCTTGTCCCGCCGCCCCCAGGAGCGCGGTTTGGCAAGAAATCAGTTTCTCATCGAGATCGGCACGCCTTCTCTCCTCAGGAGGCGCGCAGCATGGGCCAGGACTGCTTCGATTTCTACCGCGACACTCGGACTGGTGCAGACATTGGCCGGGCTGGGATGAGGCATGGCCAGAACGGCCAGATTGGGGAGAATCGCTTCAATCACTGGCCGAGCCTCTTGGGCAACGCGCCCCACAAGAAGGACGCAGCGTAATCTCGGCAGCAGTGCAAGCAGAGTTGGAAGGGTGGCCAGTCCTTCACGTATCTCCTGTCTCGTAAGCCTTCGTTTCTCCCTTTCGCCGGCCGCCCAGGGCACCGCATTCCATTGGATCAGGTCGCGTCGATCAAGACCGGCTTGGTCCACATATCGCCGCAGA
>NZ_BACZ01000293.1 GCF_000333375.1 Curtobacterium sp. B18 | reverse complement strand
CCCGGCGTAGGGCCCGAACATGAGCGAGGAGTTGCCGTCCACGATCCGGGTGTCGAGGTGCGGCACCGACATCGGCGGGGCACCGACGCTGGCCTTGCCGTAGACGACGTGCACGGGCACGTTCGGGACGATGCGCTGGACCTTGCGGCGCTCCTCGTCGACCTGGCGGTTGAGGTTGCCGCGCTGGCCCTCGGTGATGAGGACGACCCCCGGGGTACCCACGGCCCGGTAGACCGCGGCCTGCGAACGACCGTGCACCGCGACGGGCATCTCGCTCGAGCGCCACTGGCGACGGAGCGAGTTCGACAGGACGGCACCGACGGCGCCGGGCTGCCCCTCGATCTGCGAGTAGGCAGCGCGCTCGGCGAGCCGGCCGAGGACGATCAGGAAGAGCAGCACGCCGAGCAGGACGCCCGCGACGATCCAGAGGGTGATCGCGAGCCAGTTCTGTCCGGGCAGGAGCAGTGCGAGCAGGACGCCCAGGACCACCGGGACGACGAATGCCAGTGCGAACCACCAGACGGAGCTCGGGTCCGCCCGACGGGTCATCGTGAAGACCTGGTACATCTGCTTGAGACGACCCGGCTCCTTCGCCGCCGTACCTTGTGAACTGCTGCGTGCCATGCGACCAGGATACGGCCTGCGTCGAGTTCCGAGGACCGTCGTCGGTCCGGCTGTGGGCGAACGGGGTTCTCCACAGAACGGTGTCCCGCCCGACCGCGGGCGACCTGTCCCGACGAGGCTGTTCGACATGCAGACGATGACCGATCACGACCGGTGGTGCGCCGTGGCCGACGAGCGAGCGTTCCTGGCGTGGCTCGCGGACCGTGCGGCTGTCTCCCGAGACCGCGCGGCCCGCCACCTCGCGCCGGTCGTCGACGTCGGGCGGCTGCCGGACGGACGTCTCGCGGTGGACGTGCTCCGGCCGCCAGGGACGGTCCTCGCCGCTGCGCTCGACATCGTCGGTACCCCGACGACCGGCGTCGCCGTCACGCTGACGGTGCCGCTCCTCGAACTCGCGGTGGCCGAGCGGACCGGCGCGGTGCGCATCGGTTCGGCGGGACTCGACGACGTCCTCGTCGACGATGCCGGTGCCGTCGTGCTGTGCGATCGACCTCCTGGGTCGGACGGAGTCCGGCGATCCGACGAGCACGGTGCGCGGCTCCTGGTGCTCGCGGCTCGGCTGGTGTGGGAACGGACCGACGCACGTTCGGACGAGCGTCCTCGCATCGACGAGGCCCTGGCCGCGGCGCTCGACGGCGACTCGGCGGCGGTGATCGAGGCACTGGCCGTGGTCCGTGCCGCAGCGGCGCCGCGGCCGGTCCGCTGGGACCCGCCGGTCCACGACCTGCTCGTGGGCCTGCCCGGACGCGCGGTGTCCGGAACCGAGGCGTCACCATGGGCAGTGCTCGGTGAGCTCGTCGAACGCGGCGTGCCGATCGGACGTGGGCGACGACTCCCGCTCCGCCGCGCGCTCGTGGGGGTCGTGGTCGCGGCGGGCCTGACGGCCGCTGCGGTGTTCACCATCGGCTGAACCGGGCGTCCGACCGACCGAACGTCCGATCGACCGGCACCACCAGCGGGGTACCGTCACCCGGTCACACGACCAGGAGCACGCCGTGCCCGGAACGGGGAACGGCCCCGATCCACGAGGGATCGGGGCCGTCCTGACGTCGACGAGCGCCGGGCTCAGTACCCGAGGTTCGGGCCGAAGTTGCCCTCCTCGAGGCGGTTCTTCACCGCGACGAGGTAGCGCGAGGCGTCCGCACCGTCGATGATCCGGTGGTCGTACGACAGCGCGAGGTAGACGAACGAACGGATCGCGATCGCCTCCTGGCCGTCGACCTTCACGACCGCCGGACGCTTCGTCACGATGCCCGTGCCGAGGATCGCCGACTGCGGCAGGAACACCACGGGGGTGTCGAACAGCGCGCCACGCGAACCGGTGTTGGTCAGCGTGAACGTGCCACCCGCGAGCTCGTCCGGCTTGAGCTGGTTGTTGCGGGTGCGCTCCGCGAGGTCGGCGATCGACTGGGAGAACTGCGCCAGGTTGAGCGACGCAGCGTCCTTGATCACCGGCGTGAGCAGGCCGCGCTCGGTGTCGACGGCGATGGAGACGTTCTCGGTCTCGGGGTAGACGATCTCCTCGCCCTCCACCGTCGAGTTGATCTTCGGGTGGGCCTTCAGCGCCTCGGACGCCGCGAGGGCGAAGAACGGCATGAAGGACAGCTTCGAACCGGTCTTCTCGAGGAACTCGGCCTTGTGCGCGTCACGGAACTGCGCGACCTTCGTGACGTCCACCTCGACGACGCTGGTGAGCTGCGCGGTCGAGGTCATCGACTGCACGGCACGCTCGGCGACGACCTTGCGGAGGCGGGTCATCTTCTCGCGGGTGCCGCGCAGCGGCGACACCTCGGCGACGAAGGGACCGGCGGGGGCAGCAGCGGCGGAACCACCGGCGGCCGGGGCCTTGGTGGCGGCCTCAGCGGCGGCGAGCACGTCTTCCTTGCGGATGCGGCCACCGACACCGGAGCCGGTCACCGTCGAGAGGTCGACGCCCTGCTCGTTCGCGAGCTTGCGCACGAGCGGCGTGACGTAGCCGGAGGCCGAGGCGTCCTGGCTCGGGTTCGGCACCGAGGCGCTGGCGGTCGAGCCACCGGACGCGGCCGGCGCAGCGGCCGGTGCCGGGGCGGCAGCCGGAGCCGGGACCGCTGCCGGCGGGGCGGCGGCGGGCGGCGGCACCGGAGCGGCCTGGGGGACCGGGGCGGCGGCGGGCGGAGCCGACGGCGCCTGGGGCGCGGCGGGCTGCGTCTGGCCGGCGGGGGTGGGCTCGGGCTCGGTCGGCTCCGGGGCGGGGGTCTCGGACTCCTGCTCGGTGCTCGGCGCGACCTCGGGCTCCTCGGCGGCGGCGGCGGCCTCGTTCGAGGACTCGTCCGACTCCGTGGAGCCACCGTCGGAGGAACCACCGTCGGAGGAGCCGTCACCGATCTTCACGAGCGCGGTGCCGACCTCGACGGTCTCGTCCTCCTGCACGAGGATCTCCTCCACGACGCCGGCGATCGGCGACGGGATCTCGGTGTCGACCTTGTCGGTCGAGACCTCGAGCAGCGGCTCGTCGACCTCGACCCGGTCACCGACGTTCTTCAGCCATCGGGTCACCGTGCCCTCGGTGACGCTCTCGCCGAGCGCCGGGAGGTTGACGGATTCGCTCATCGGGTGGACTCCTCTTCGCAGGGGTGGTTCGTGGTGGTTGTCATGGTGTTCACAGGGCGTGCAGCGGCTTGCCCGCGAGGTGCAGGAACGCCTCGCCGAGCGCTTCGTTCTGGGTCGGGTGCGCGTGGACGAGCGGCGCGACGTCCTCGGGGTAGGCCTCCCAGTTGACGGCGAGCTGTGCCTCGCCGATGAGCTCGCCGACCCGCGCACCGATCATGCTGACGCCGACGACCGGACCGTCGACCACGCGGACGACCTTGACCGAACCGGACGTGCCGATGATGTGGCTCTTGCCGTTGCCGGCGAGGTTGTACTCGTAGGAGTCGATCTTGTCGGAACCGTACTGTTCCTCGGCCTTGGCCTGCGAGAGACCGACCGACGCGACCTCGGGGTCGGAGTAGGTGATCTTCGGGATGTTCTTGTCCTCGATGACGACCGGGTTGAGCCCGGCGATCTCCTCGGCGACGAAGATGCCCTGCTGGAAGCCACGGTGGGCCAGCTGCAGGCCCGGCACGATGTCGCCGACGGCGTACACGTTCGGGAGGTTCGTGGCGAGGCGCTCGTTCGTGGTGACGAACCCGCGGTCCATCGCGACGCCGACCTCGTCGTAGCCGACGTTCTGCGTGACGGGGCCACGGCCGACCGCGACGAGCAGGATGTCGCCGTCGAACGTCTTGCCGTCCTCGAGCGTCACGACGACGCCGTTCTCGTGCTGCTCGACGCCCTGGAACCGGACACCCAGCGAGAACTCGATGCCGCGCTTGCGGAACGCGCGCTCGAGCTGCTTCGACATCGACTCGTCCTCGGCGGGGACGAGGTGGGGGAGACCCTCGACGATGGTCACCTCGGCACCGAAGGACTTCCAGACGCTGGCGAACTCGACGCCGATGACGCCACCACCGAGGATGACGACCTTGTTCGGCACGTAGTCCATGCGCAGGGCGGTCTCGGAGGTGATCACGCGACCACCGATCTCGAGGCCGGGGAGCGACTTCGAGTACGACCCGGTCGCGAGCACGACGTTCTTGCCGGTGACCGTCTGGTCGCCGACCTGCACGGTGTTCTGCGAGGTGAGGCGGCCCCAGCCCTCGACGACGGTGATCCCGCGCGCCTTGATGAGGCCCTGCAGGCCCTTGTACTTGGAGGTGATGATGCCCTGCTGGTACTCGATGACCTTCGGGACCTCGACGCCGGCGAACTCGGCGACGACGCCGTACTTCTCGGGGTCACGCGTCGCGTCGGCGACCTCGGCCGCGTGCAGCAGCGCCTTCGTCGGGATGCAGCCGCGGTGCAGACACGTCCCCTCCGGAGCTTGTCTCCCTCGATGAGCGCGACGCTCATCCCGAGCTCGGCGGCCCGGAGCGCAGCGGCGTACCCACCACTGCCGCCACCGAGGACCACGACGTCGTAAGTCTGTTCCGTCACCTGGTGCAACTCCCTCGTGCGTGTCGGGGCCGATCGGACCCCACTGGACACCGCGGCGGCGGCGTCCGACGGTCGGACCGCATGGTTCCGGTCCCGTCCCGTTGGTTCCGGCGGGGGCACGCCGAGCGCACTGCCCCGCCGGAGTCAAACCTACTACTTGGCCTGGAGCTCTTCTGCGAGCGAGATGAGCGTCCGGACCATGACCCCCGTCGCACCCTTGCCGAGCCACCCGTAGCCGCCGCCCTTGTGCTCGGACGGACCGGCGATGTCGAGGTGCGCCCACGGGATGCCCTCGCCGACGAAGCGCTCGAGGAACTTGCCCGCGAGCAGCATGCCGCCCGCCGGGTTGCCGACCGTGGCGTTCACCATGTCGGCGACGTCGCTGGCGAGTCGGGCGTCGAGCTCCTCGGGCAGCGGCATCGGCCAGATCGGCTCGCCCACGGCTCCGGCGACGGCGCGGACCTGCGCGACGAGGTCGTCGCTGCCCATGAGCCCGGTCGTGCGGTCACCGAGCGCGACGACCTGCGCGCCGGTCAGCGTCGCGACGTCGACGATGGCGTCCGGGTGCTCGAGCGACGCCGCGGCCATGCCGTCACCGAGGACCAGGCGGCCCTCGGCGTCGGTGTTCGTGACCTCGACGGTCTTGCCGTTCTTCAGCGTGAGGACGTCGCCCGGCCGGGTCGCGGAGCCCGAGGGCATGTTCTCGGCGAGGCACAGCCACGCGGTCACGCGGACGTCGAGTCCGAGCCGCGCGGCCGCGACGGTCGCGGCCAGGACGGTGGCGGCGCCGGTCATGTCGGTCTTCATGCCGAGCATCGAGGCGGCGGGCTTCAGCGAGAGGCCGCCCGAGTCGAACGTGATGCCCTTGCCCACGAGGGCGAGGTGCTTCGTGGCCGACTCCGGCGCGTAGCGGACGACGACGAGGCGCGGCGGGCGCTCCGAGCCGCGGCCGACGCCGAGGATGCCGCCGAAGCCCTGCTCCTCGAGCGCGCTCTCGTCGAGCACCTCGACGGTGAGCGGGAGACCGTCCGCCTGGGCGCGCGCGACGTCGGCGACGTCGGCGGGGCCGAGGTCGCCGGCGGCGGTGTTCACGAGGTCGCGCACCAGGGTGGCGGCGTCGGCGACGATCGCCGGGCGGACGGTCGCGTCGGCCGCGGCGGACGGCGCGAGCACGGTCACCTGCTGGTCGCCGCGGGTCGGGCCGGTCGTCCCGGTGCCCTTGTGGCGCGTGAAGGAGTAGGCGCCGAGCGCGGCGCCCTCGAGCGCGGCGTCGACGAGCTCGGCCGTGTCGGTCGGGAGCGCGAGGGCGATCGAGGAGACGAGCGGGAGCTGGCGGACGGCGCTGCCGGCCGCCGCACGGACGGCGGCGGCGTCGGTCGCAGCGCCGAGGCCGATGAGCGCGATGCCCTGCGCGTCGACGCCGACGGCCGGGATGCGGACGAGCTGGTCCTTCGCCCCGGTGGCGCCGATGGCCGCGAGGTCGATGTCGTCGAGCGCCGAGAACGGCGTCGTGGCGGGCGGCGCGATGGTCGCGGGTGCGCCGTCGGTGCCCGGTCGGACACCGAGCACGAGGACGTCGGCGGAGATCGAGGCGGGAGCGGAGGAGTCGGTGGAGAGCGTCGGTCGGACCATGCGACAACCCTATCCAGCAGGTGTTCGCTGTCGGCGTGGTCGAGCCGCACCGGGGGAGTGCCGCGCCCCGCCTAGCATGGGGACGGTGAACCACCCCGAGGAGCTCTACACCTTCGCCGAGGACGCACCGACCGTCCCCGAGGGGCTGCACCTGGTCGCCGGACTCACCGGGTTCGCCGACGCCGGTTCGGCCGTGGCGCAGCTGACGTCCGCGGTCCTGGACGACCTCGAGACGGAGCTCGTCGCCGAGTTCGACCCGGACGTCCTGCTCGACTGGCGCGCACGTCGCCCCGTGATCACGTTCGAGCACGACCACATCGCCGCCGTCGAGCCGCCGCGGCTCCGGCTGCACCTGGTCCGCGACGAGATCGGCCAGCCCTTCCTGTTCCTCTCGGGCTACGAGCCGGACTTCCAGTGGAACCGGTTCGTCCGCGCGGTCACCGACCTCGCCGCCCGGCTGCAGGTCGCGGACACGACCTGGGTGCAGTCGATCCCGATGCCCGTCCCGCACACCCGCCCGATCAGCCTCACCGTCTCCGGCACGCGCGCCGACCTCGTCGAGCAGATGAGCGTGTGGAAGCCGGAGACCCAGGCCCCGGCGAACGTCCTGCACCTCGTCGAGCACCGGCTGTCCGAGCTCGGCGAGCAGGTCACGGGGCTCGTCCTGCTCGTCCCGCACTACCTGTCGGACACCGAGTTCCCGGACGCCGCCGTCGCGGCGTTCTCCGGCATCTCTGCCGCGACCGGCCTCATCTTCCCGTCCGACGAGCTCCGCGAGGAGGGCCGCGAGTTCCGCACCCGGGTCGACGAGCAGGTCGCCGGCAACGAGGAGCTCCAGCGCCTGGTCGGCGTGCTCGAGGAGCGGCACGACACGTACATGGAGGGCAACCCGATCGCCTCGCCGCTCACCGGCGTCGACGGACAGGTCCCGACGGCCGACGCGATCGCCGCGGAACTCGAGCGTTTCCTGGCCGACCGCCGCCCGGAGGGCGACGCGGGGACCGACTGAGCCGCACCGGCCCGACGGGGACGACCCGCGCCTCCAGGCCGTCCGGACGGGAGGCGCGACCCGCGTCCGCCCCGCTCGGCACGTTCTCCACAGCCCGTCCTGGCGGCGGTGCCGCCCCCGGTAGCCTGGTCGGGTGAACTCCCGCCGCGCCTTCCTCGTGTGGGGCGTCGCGGTGCTCGCGTACGTCCTCGCGGTGGTGCAGCGGTCCTCGCTCGGGGTGTCCGGTGTCGACGCGCAGGACCGCTTCGCGGTGTCGGCGGCCGTGCTGTCGACCCTCGCGGTCGTGCAGATCGCCGTCTACGCCGGGCTCCAGATCCCGGTCGGGATCGCCCTCGACCGGGTCGGCCCCCGTCGACTCGTGCTGCTGGGGGCCGCACTCCTCGTCGTCGGCCAGG
>NZ_BACZ01000294.1 GCF_000333375.1 Curtobacterium sp. B18 | reverse complement strand
GGCTCCCGGACGGAGGAGGTCGCGGAGCACCGTCGAGTCCCGGCGGTCACCGGGGACGAACGTCGCTCCCGCTACCGTGAGGGTGTCGGCCATCGGGCCACCGCGGCGGGCGACGACGTCCACTTGCCAGTCGTCACCGCCGCGCCCCGAGACGTCGAGGAGCTCACGCGCGACGGCCGAACCGATCCCGCCGGTACCGCCGAGGACGACCGCGCGTCTGGTGCTCATGCGTCAACGGTAGTCCGGGCGCGCCGCGGACCGTGCGGCAGCGGGGCTGCGGTGCGGGGGCCGCGCGGACCGTGCGGCAGCGGGGCTACGGTGCGGACGCCGGGTCAGGAGGCCAGTGCCTCGGGTTCGCGGCGCCACCAGTCGAGCAGGGACCCGTCGTACACCCGGACCTTGTCGTGGCCGAGCACCGTGAGCGCGAGGGCATCGGCGCACGCGGCGCTGCCGATCCCGCAGTAGGTGACGATCTCGTCGGCGTCGAGCACCGATGCGAAGGCCTGCTCGAGCGCGGGACGCCGCAGGAACGCGTTCGTCGTCGGGTCGACGATGGCGTCCACGGGCACCGTCGTGCTGCCGGGGACGATCGGCGGGTGCTCGGTGCCGAGCGCGGACTCCGGTGCCGCGAGGACGAGCGACGCGGGCTCGTCGCCGCTGACGGCGCGGAGGACCCGGTCGTGGTCGGCCCAGAGCGCACGTTCCTCGCCGGCGAGGAAGGCTGCGGGTTCCCCGGCCGTCTGCGAGGTCGGGGCGGGAGCCGTCCGGAGCGCGCCGACGCGGACCGGGCGTCCTTCGTCCCGCCACTTCGTGAAGCCACCGTCGAGCACCGCGACCGAGTCGAAGCCGAACGAGCGGAAGATCCACCACAGGCGTGCCGACCACTCGCCGACGCTGTCGTCGTAGACCACGACCGTCGAGCCGTTCGTCACGCCGAGCTCGCCGGCGGCGGACTCGAACCGCTCGGCGTCCGGGCGGGTGAACGGCACGGGGGCGTCGGGCGTGGAGAACGCCTCGACGAGGTCGGCGTACCGCGCACCGGGCACGTGCCCGCGTTGCTCGTACGCGTCCCGTGCGGTCTGCCACGTCGTCTGGAGTCCGGTCCCGGCCGTGTGCACCGAGGCGTCGAGCACGATGAGCTCGTCAGCACCGAGGTGGTCTGCGAGCCACTGCGTCGACACGAGCGGCGAGGTCAGGACGGGGGCCATGGCGCACACGATAACTGGGACCCCTGACGTGTGCGAGGGAAACGGACACACGACGCAACGAGGTCGTGTCGCGGGTCGTCAGACGGGCTGGAGCGGCTCCGGCGGGCCCGCGGGGACCTCGACGCGGATGCGGTCGCCCGGTCGGACGACGCCGCCCGTGACCACGACGGCCATCACGCCGCCCTTCCGCTCGACGGAGCCGTCGTCGGCGCGACCGAGGACGGCACGCAGGAGGCCGGGCTCGAAGTCGTTGATCTGCTGGCACGGGTTCCGGAGGCCCGTCACCCGCACGCACGCGTCGTCGCCGAGGTGCAGGAGCGTGTCAGTGGGCAAGCGCAGCAGGTCGATCCCACGGGTGCTGACGTTCTCGCCCATCTGGCCCGGTGCGACCGCGTACCCGGCGTCGGCGACCTCGTCGAACAGTTCCGTGTGCAGCAGGTGCACCTGGCGGAGGTTCGGCTGCGAGGGGTCCCGGGCGACCCGCGACCGATGCTGCGCGGTGGTGCCGGCGTGTGCGTCGCCCTCGATGCCCCAGCCCGCGACGAGCACGACCTCGTCGACGACCGGCTTGCTGAAGTGGTGGTCGGTGTCGCGGCTCACCGAGACGACGACGGGGTGGTCCTGCTCGTGGTCGGTCACCCCTCGATCCTGGCGCGGATCGTGCCCTGGCGCGAGTGGTTCCCGCGGGGAGTGCGACGTTCCGCGAGTCGATCCACGCGCGGGTCGTCGAAGATCGCGGTCGACCCGGGGCGGGCGCGCGGTGGCCGCCCGGGTGCGGACCTCGAACGACGAGCCCGATGTCGTACGACGTCGACGATGTCGTTCGCACCGGCCGTCGATTGCCCCCGTGTGCAAGGAGCGACAAGCCCGATGTCGTACGACGTCGACGATGTCGTTCGCACCGGCCGACGATTGCCCGCGTGTGCAAGGAGCGACGACGTCGCTCTCGTACGACGTCGACGATGTCGTTCGGCGTCAGCAGCGTCAGCGTCAGCGTCGGCCCACCCGCCACCCGCCACCCGCCACCCGCTACCCGCCACGCCCCAACCCCTGCCAGCACACACGGACGGCCCACCCCGGGGAACCAGGGCGGGCCGTCCATGTCGAGCAGTGGTGCGTCAGTGCGCGGCGGTCGGGATGCTCCCGGTCGTCGCTGCGCCGGCGCGCTCGAGCTTCGCCAAACGGACCGACTGGCGGTTGATGAGCAGCCCACCGGCGAGGGCGACCAGCACGAGCACGCCCGCCGAGATGCCGAACGCCACGTGGTAGCCGTCGAGCACAGCCTGCGCCTGCTGGAGCTTCGTCGGCGCCGCGGTCAGCCCGGAGAGGCTGTTCGCCACGACGTCGGCGAAGATCGTCGAGAGCAGCGCGGTCCCGATCGAGCCGCCGATCTGCTGCATGGTGTTCACCGTCGCCGAGGCCACACCGGCATCGGCCCGGGCGACCCCGGTCGTCGCGGTGTTCATCGCCGACGAGAAGATCGTGCCCATGCCGAGACCGATCACGACGAGCGCCGGCAGGACCGTGCCCGCGTACGAGCTGTCGAGGTCGGTGCGCAGGAGGAGCAGCAGCCCGGTCGCCGCGACGAGGCCACCCGCGAAGATGAGGACCTTCGGACCGACGCGGGGGAGCAGTCGACCACCGATCTGCGTCGCCGAGATCATGATCGACAGCGGCATCGGCAGGAACGCCAGGCCCGTCTGCAGCGAGCTGAACCCGAGGGTCTGCTCGAGGTAGTACGTCAGGAACAGGAAGATGCCGAACATGCCGATCGCGACGAGGCCGATGGCGATGAACGAACCACCGCGGTCACGGTCGAGGACGACCCGGAGCGGCAGCAGCGGGTGGGCGACGCGCGTCTCGATGAAGACGAACGCCGCGATCAGCACCACGCCGGCGGCGAGCATGCCGATGGTGAGCGGGGCGTCCCAGCCGTTGGTCTCGGCGTTGGAGAAGCCGTAGACGACGCCGACGAGGCCGGCCGTGATCGTGACGACACCGGCGACGTCGATGCGCGGACGCTCGACCTTCGGCGGCTTCGCCATGAACACGAGGGCACCGATCACGCCGAGCACCGCGAAGACCACGTTCACGTAGAGGCACCAGCGCCACGACGCGTACTCGGTGAGCACCCCGCCGAGGAGCAGGCCGATCGCCGCACCGGAGCCCGCGATCGACCCGAAGATGCCGAACGCGCGACCGCGCTCCTTCGGGTCGCGGAACGTCGTGGTGAGCATGCCCAGCGCGGACGGTGCGAGCAGCGCACCGAAGACGCCCTGCAGCGCGCGGGCGGCGACGAGCAGGCCGAACGAGTCGGCCAGACCGCCGAGCACGGACGCGACGGCGAAGCCGACGAGCCCGATGATGAAGGTGTTCTTGCGGCCGAAGAGGTCGCCGAGCCGCCCGCCGAGGAGCAGCAGCGAGCCGAACGCCAGCGAGTACGCGGTCACGATCCACTGACGCTGGTCGGTGCCGAAGTCGAGGTCCGCCTGGGCCGAGGGCAGGGCGATGTTGACGATGGTCGCGTCGAGCACGACCATCAGCTGCGCGAGGGCGATGACCGCCAGGGCGATCCAGCGGTGGTCGGCCTTGTCGGGCGTGGTGCCCGGAGTCGTGGGTGCGGCCCCGGTGGGGGTCGGCACGGTCTGTTCTGCCGTCACGGCAGCCTCCTTCGAGAAGGTGGAGGGGTGGCGGAGCACGCGCCGTCGGGCGCTCCTGGAGCGGAGGGGGTGAAGCGGATGCGACGCATCCGCTTGCGACCAGTGTAGACCGAAACGGAAGGTCTGCATCCGCTTATTCCCAGAAAGTTCAACTAGGTTCGGTGACGTGAGCACCACCGACCTCGAGCGCCCCCTCCGCGCCGACGCAGCACGCAACCGCGAGCTGATCCTGCAGACGGCACGCAAGTGCTTCGCGGAACGCGGGTTGTCGGTCACCTTGAACGACATCGCGCACGAGGCCGGCGTCGGCGTCGGGACGGTCTACCGCCGTTTCGCCGACAAGGACTCCCTGATCGAGGCGCTGCTCGCCACCAAGTTCGAGGCCATGAACGACGCCGCGGCACGTGCTGCGGACGAGTCCGATCCGCGTGAGTCCCTCCGGGTGTACCTGATGGGCGTGTTCGAGTTCCGTGCGCGCGACCGTGCCCTCGCGGACGCCATCGTGCGTGCCGGGAAGTCCCGTCCGTCGATCGTGCAGGAGCGCGACCGGCTCGAGACCCAGGTCTCCGAGATCATCCGTCGTGCGCGGGACGCCGGCGTGGTGCGGGTCGGCTTCGACTACCGCGACCTGCCGATGCTCACCTCCATGGTCGGCGCCGTCGCGGACACCACGCGCGCGCACGACCCGAACGCATGGCGCCGCTACGCCGAGGTCCTCATCGAGGGCGTGCTGCCCGGCACCCCCGACGCGCCCATGCTCGGGGACCCGCTCGACCGCGAGTCCATCGAGCGCGCCCTGCACGCGCAGTCCTGACACCGCCCCGCCGGGCGCACCAGCGCGCGGTCCTGACACCGCCCCGCCGCGCGCACCAGCGCGCGGCCCGGACACGACCCCGTCCGGGCCGGGAGGCGCGGTGCGGGGCCGACCCGCGCCTCCCGGCCGACGGGTGGTCGCGTGCTACAGCCAGCTCGGCAGCCAGTAGTGGGACCGGACGAAGTCCCACGGCACCTGCATGCCCGTCCACATCGGCAGCCAGTACGCCGACGCGAGCACCACGACGCCCAGGTACACGCCGACCCACACGACGGCACGCGTCCGCCGTGGCCGGGGGTCGTCCCGTCGTCCGAGCACCAACCCGATCGTCGCGGCGAGCGCCATGACCATGAACGGCTCGAAGGCGATCGTGTAGAACTGGAAGACCGTCCGGTCCACGTAGAGCAGCCACGGCAGGTACCCCGCTGCGACCCCCATCAGGACGAACGCGTACTCCCACCGCCGGCGCAGGATCCAGAGCACGAGCAGCGCCACGACGGCGACGACCGCCGCGTACCAGACGAAGGGGTTCGCGATGCCGGTGATCGCCTCGCCGCAGCGGGTGGCCGTGCAGCCGTCCTGGCCCGCGTTCGTGCCGACGTAGTACATCGACGTCGGGCGCTGCATGACGAGCCAGAGCAGCGGGTTCGCCTGGTACGAGTGCGGGGTGTGCAGGCCGATGTTGAAGCCGTAGATCTCGGACTGGTAGTGCCACCAGTTCTGCAGGCTGTCCGGCACCCACGACAGCACGCCGGTCCAGCGCTCGCCTCCCGTGGCGATCCAGTTCCGGTCCCAGCCGTCCTTCGACACGAACCACCCGGTCCACGACGCCACGTAGGTGACGGCGGCGATCGGCACGGTGAGCAGGAACGACACCGGTGCCTGCTGCAGCCACGCGCTCGAGGACCAGAACTCGATGCCGGCCCGCTTCCGCAGCATCATGTCGGTCAGCACGGAGTACACCGCGAAGAACGCGAGGAAGTACATGCCGGACCACTTCGTCGCGGTCGCCAGGCCGAGCGCCAGCCCCATGGCGATCAGCCACGGCCGCCACCACAGCACCGGTCCCCAGAGCGTGTCGCGTCCGGCGGCCGTCCGTCGGGCGACCCAGGCGTCGAGTCGTCTGGACGTCCAGCGTCGGTCGAGCAGCAGCGCGCCGAAGCCGAGCACGACGAAGAACGTCAGGATCCCGTCGAGCAGCGTGACGCGGGACAGCACGATCGCCTGCCCGTCGACCGCGAGCAGGAACCCCGCCAGCGTGCCGACGAGGGTGGACCGGAACAGCGAGCGGGCGATGACGGCCGTGAGGAACACGGTCGCGATGCCGAGCACGGCGACGGCGAAGCGCCACCCGAACGAGTTGTCCGCGCCGAACAGCAGCATGCCGAGGCCGATGAGGTACTTGCCGAGCGGCGGGTGCGCGATGAACTCGGCGGCGTTCGTGAAGATGTCGGTCTGCCCGTCGGCGAACCGCTGGTCCGTCGTCGGCTGGGAGTCGTCGGCGGGGTTGCCCGGCCAGGTGCCCTCGTACCCGAGGTGCACGATCGACCAGCCGTCCTTGACGTAGTAGGTCTCGTCGAACACGAGCGAGTGCGGGTGGCCGAGCGCGACGAGCCGCAGCACCGCCGCCAGCAGGGTGACGCCGAGCGGCCCGGCCCAGCGCCACAGTGCGACGCGCCTGGCGGTCGAGAGCGTGCGCCCCCACCAGTCGTCGAGACGGGAACCGACCGGCCCGTCGGGGACGGCGGTGCGGTCGTCGGTCAGCGCGCTGGTCATCGCAGAGCATCCTACGGATCGACGCCATGTCCGCGCTGGCGCGCACAGGCGACCACAATGGTCCCGTGATCGTGCTCGCAGCAACGCCCATCGGCAACCTCGGCGACGCCTCCAGGCGGTTGGTCGAGACCCTCTCGAACGCGAGCGTGGTCGCCGCCGAGGACACCCGCACCGCGATCCACCTCATGCGGGCGCTCGGCATCGAGAACCGCCCCCGCCTCATCGCCCTGCACGAGCACAACGAGCGCGCGAAGGCGGCCGAGGTCGTCGAGCTCGCCCGTGACGAGGACGTCGTCGTCCTCACCGACGCCGGCATGCCCGCGATCAGCGATCCCGGCTTCCCCCTCGTCGAGGCCGCCGCTGCCGCCGGGGTGACGGTGACGGCGTTGCCGGGGCCGTCCGCCGTGCTCATGGCGCTCGCCGTGTCCGGCCTGCCGACCGACCGGTTCAGCTTCGAGGGGTTCCCGACACGCAAGGGCGGTGAGCGGCGGCGGCTGTTCTCCGCGCTCTCCGGCGAGCAGCGCACGATGGTGTTCTTCGAGTCCCCGCACCGACTCGCCGACACGCTGTCCGACATGGCCGCGGGCTTCGGCGACGACCGGCGCGCGGTGGTCTGCCGCGAGCTGACGAAGCTGCACGAGGAGGTCCGGCGCGGGTCCCTCGCGGAGCTCGCGGCGTGGGCGGCCGACGGGGTGCGCGGCGAGATCTGCGTCGTCGTCGAGGGGTCGACCGGGGCGCTCGACGTGACGACGATCGAGGACGGGGTCCGGCTCGTGCTCGAGCGGGTCGCCGCCGGGTCCCGCATGAAGGAGGCGGCGGCGGCCGTCGCGGACGCGACGGGACTGTCGAAGCGCGACCTCTACGAGGGTGCGCTGGCGGCGCGGTAGATGCGAGCGTCACGGGCCGGGAGGCGCGGCTCCGGACGCGCACCGCGCCTCCCGTCCGGTTCTCCACAGGTGGCGCGCGGGGCGCGTCATGCGGCACCGGTGCGCCCGTAGGATGGTCCGCATGTCCGACGGGTCCTCGTTCAGCATCACCACGCCGATCTTCTACGTGAACGACGTGCCCCACATCGGGCACGCCTACACCGAGGTCGCCGCGGACGTCCTCGCGCGCTGGCACCGGCAGCGCGGCGACGACACCTGGCTCCTGACCGGCACGGACGAGCACGGGCAGAAGATCCTCCGCACGGCGTCCGCGAACGACGTCACGCCCCAGGAGTGGGCGGACCGGCTCGTGACCGAGGCGTGGAAGCCGCTCCTCGACACCGTCGACGTTGCGAACGACGACTTCATCCGCACGACGGACGAACGCCACGAGCGCGGCGTGACGGCGTTCCTGCAGAAGCTGTACGACGACGGCTACATCTACGCGGGCGAGTTCGAGGGCTTCTACTGCGTCGGCTGCGAGGAGTACAAGCAGCCGAGCGACCTCGTGCCCGGCACGGGTGCGTACGAGGGGCAGCAGGTCTGTGCGATCCACTCGATCCCCGTCGAGGTGCTGGCCGAGCGCAACTACTTCTTCCGCATGTCCGACTTCGAGCAGCGCCTGCTCGACCTGTACGAGTCGAACCCGCTGTTCATCCAGCCCGAGAGCGTCCGCAACGAGATCATCTCGTTCGTGAAGCAGGGCCTGCGCGACCTGTCGATCTCGCGGTCGAGCTTCGACTGGGGCATCCAGATCCCGTGGGACCACGACCACGTGCTCTACGTGTGGTTCGACGCCCTGCTCAACTACGTCACGGCGCTCGGCTACGGCACCGACGACGACGAGGCCTTCCAGCGCCTGTGGCCGAGCGTGCACATCGTCGGCAAGGACATCGCCCGCTTCCACGCGGTGATCTGGCCGGCGATGCTGATGGCCGCCGGGCTGCCCGTCCCCGAGCGCGTGTTCGGGCACGGCTGGCTGCTCGTCGGCGGCGAGAAGATGTCCAAGTCGAAGCTGACCGGCATCGCGCCGTCCGAGATCACCGACACGTTCGGGTCCGACGCGTTCCGCTACTACTTCCTCCGCGCGATCACCTTCGGGCAGGACGGCAACTTCAGCTGGGAGGACATCTCCGCCCGCTACCAGGCCGAGCTCGCGAACGGGTTCGGCAACCTCGCGTCCCGCCTGGTCGCGATGCTGCAGAAGTACTTCGACGGCGCGGTGCCCGAGCGCGGCGCGCTGACCGGGTCGGACGAGGCGATCGACGCCCTCGCGGTGTCGGTCACCGAGCGTGCCGACGCGGCCATCGCGGCGTTCGCCCCGCACGAGGCCATCGCCGCGGTGTGGGAGCTCGTCGACGCCCTGAACGGGTACATCACCGAGCAGCAGCCGTGGGCACTGGCGAAGGACGACGCCCAGCGCGAGCGGCTCGGAACCGTGCTGTCCACCGCGCTCCGCGGCCTCGGCACGGTCGCGGTGCTGCTGTCGCCGGTCATGCCGAAGGCGACCGAGAAGCTCTGGGCCGCGATCGGTGCGGGTGGCTCCATCACCGAGCAGCGCGTGGACCGCGCGTGGGAGTGGCAGGGCGCGTCGACCGTGGTCCCGCTCGAGAGCGGGCTGTTCCCGCGCATCGAGCAGTCCGAGCAGGGCGCCGCGTGACCGACGCGCACCTCCGCTCCCGGGGCGACGGCGACGGGTCGAAGCGGGACCTGACCTACCCGCCGCTGCCCGAGGCGCTGGTCGTCCCGGTGTACGACAACCACACCCACATGGAGATCGCCGACGGTGGCGACGGCGCGCTCGACTACCGCGAGCACCTCGGCCGGGCGTCGAGCGTCGGTGTCCGTGGTGTCGTGCAGGTCGGCACCGACCTCGCGACGTCGGAGTGGTCGGCCGCCATCGCAGCACGGGAGCCCCGGGTCCTCGCCGCCGTGGCGCTCCACCCGAACGAAGCGCCGTCGCTGCAGGAGCAGGGGCTGCTCGACGAGCACCTCGCGGGCATCGAACGGCTCGCGGCGCTGCCCCGCGTCCGGGCGATCGGCGAGACCGGGCTCGACTTCTTCCGCACGGGCGAGGACGGCCGCGACGCCCAGGTCCGCTCGTTCGAGGAGCACATCCGCATCGCGAAGGAGCACGACCTCGCGCTCACGATCCACGACCGCGACGCGCACGACGCGTGTCGAGGGGTCCTCGACCGAGTCGGCGCTCCCGAGAAGACCGTGTTCCACTGCTCTCGGGGGGCCCCGACCTCGCCCGGCTCTGTGCGGAGCGCGGCTGGTACATGTCGTTCGCCGGCACCGTGACGTTCAAGAACGCCGCACCCCTGCGCGAGGCCCTGCACGTCGCGCCGCGTCACCTGATCATGGTCGAGACCGACGCGCCGTACCTCACCCCGACGCCGTACCGCGGCCGGCCGAACGCGCCGTACCTCATCCCGCTCACGCTCCGGTCGATGGCCGAGACCCTCGGGACCGACGCCTCGATGCTCGCGGCACAGATCGCCTCGAACACCGAGCTCGTCTACGGTGCGTGGGACGCCGAGCCCGTGACGGTGGACGGCTAGTGGCGACGCTCCTCGGCCCGGCGGAGATCCGGGACCTCGCCGCCCGGCTCGACGTCACCCCGACGAAGAAGCTCGGCCAGAACTTCGTGCACGACGCCAACACCGTCCGGCGCATCGTGGCGTCCGGCCGGGTGTCGGCCGACTCGGCCGTCCTCGAGATCGGGCCCGGCCTCGGATCGTTGACGCTCGGTCTCACCGAGACCGGCGCCTCGGTGACCGCGGTGGAGATCGACGGTCGCCTCGCTGCCGAGCTCCCGGCGACCGTGGCCACGATGCAGCCCGACGCGCGGCTCCGCGTGATCCACCAGGACGCCCTCACCGTCGCCGCGACCGACCTGCCGGAGTCGCCGACGCACGTCGTCGCGAACCTGCCGTACAACGTCTCCGTCCCGGTGCTGCTCCACCTGCTGGCGACCTTCCCGTCCATCGAACGCGCGCTCGTCATGGTGCAGGCCGAGGTCGGCTACCGCATCGCCGCGGGACCCGGCAGCAAGGTCTACGGGGCGCCGAGCGTCAAGGCCGCGTGGTACGGGTCGTGGTCGATCGCCGGACAGGTCAGCCGTCAGGTGTTCTGGCCGGTGCCGAACGTCGACAGCGTGCTCGTCGGGTTCGACCGGCACGAGCCCCCCGGGGACGAAGCCCTGCGGGCGCAGGTCTTCGCGCTCGTCGACGGCGCGTTCCAGCAGCGGCGGAAGATGCTGCGGCAGAGCCTGTCCGGCGTCCTCGGCAGCAGTGCCCGAGCGTCGGAACTCCTCACCGCCGCCGGGGTCGACCCGACGGCCCGTGGGGAGATGCTCAGCGCCGACGACTTCGTGCGGCTCGGCCGGACGGTGCTCGCCGCGGGGGAGTGACCCCGTCGGTCGCATCGGCCGTCGGGCTCCAGTGCCCGGGACGCTGGAACCCCGCCGGCAGGACCGTGGCCGCGTCGCCCCGTGCCGCGTTGACCTGCATCTGCGTGAGGAACAGTGCTCCGCAGAGGCCGGTGCCGCGCAGGTCCGCGTCGCGGAGGTCCACGCCGAGCAGGTCGCAGCGGTCCAACCAGGCACCCCGGAGGTCCGCCGCGATCGCGAGCGACCCGCGCAGCGTCGCCCCGCGCAGGTCGGCCCCACGCAGGTCCGCGCCGACGAGGTCCGTCCCCGGACCGACCCGCTGGCCGTCGGCGCCGACCGGACCCCGTCCCCGTGCGATCGCACTCGCCTCGAGCAGGAGCGGGCGGGCACGGTCGTACTCGGCGTCGACGTCGAGGGTGGCGAGGTCTGCCGGCGCCCCGTCGCTCAGCAGACGGACGTGCTCGAACGCCTGGACCCACGGGGTCTCGTCGTGTGACGCTCGCACGAGGGTGATCGCCTCGTCGAGGTACCGCAGGAGGTCGTGGAGTCGTCGGACGATCGGGAACGTGGCGAACATGGACCGCCGCGTCTCGGGGTCGTCGCGCCACGAGCGGCCCGCGAAGGTGTGCCGGGAGACCTTCTGCCCGGCCCCCGAGCAGTCGAACACCGTGCAGCCGGAGAAACCCCGTTCACGCAGGTGCGGGTGGATCCGGCAGCCGTCCGCGTCGTCGAGGTTCGTGCACGGGTCGCCGGCGTCCTTGTCGAACGGGAAGTCCGCGGACCGCGTGAAGGCCAGGGCGACGCAGCAGAGGCCGAAGCAGTTCGCGCAGTCGGCGCCGAGGTCTTCGCGTCGTCCCAGCTCGACACGCGTCCGCGTCGTCATCAGTGGTCGTTGACCCGGGCGACCGTCCCACCGGTCAGCGACAGCAACTGCTCGAAGGTCAGGGGGAGCACGCTGTTCGCGGTCCCCGCGGCCGACCAGATCGTGTCGTACTCGCGAAGCGCCTCGTCCACCACGGTGCGGATCGGGGCCGGGTGGCCGACGGGGGAGACGCCGCCGATCGGCTGCCCGGTGATCTCGCGGACCTGTTTCGCGGTGGCCATCGTGAGCTCGGTCGCGCCGATCTGGGCCGCGAGCAGGTCGGTGTCGACCCGGTGCCGACCGGAGGTCATCGCGAGCAGGGGTGCACCGTCCGCCAGGAACAGCAGGCTGCTCGCGATCGCTCCCGGTTCGGTGCCGAGCGCGGCGGCGGCCTGCGCGGCGCTGTGGGTCGAGTCGGGGAGTTCCCGGGCGATCGCGTCGATGCCGGCTTCGGCGACGATGCGCTGACGTGCGAGGCGA
>NZ_BACZ01000295.1 GCF_000333375.1 Curtobacterium sp. B18 | reverse complement strand
CGAGCGCGTCCGTGATCCCCTGCATGGTGTCACGGTCGTCGGCGCTGCTGCCGTGGTCGTCCGTCCGCGGGTCGTCCTCGTCCCCTCCGTCGTCGGCGTCGTCGGAGTTCTCCGCGACGAGCGGGCGGTACCGGATCTCGACCGGGTACGTGCGGCCGGAGACCTCGATGATCGGCGCACCGCCGAAGTGCTTCGAGAAGGACTCCGGGTCGATCGTCGCGCTCGTGATGATGAGCTTGAGGTCGGGGCGGCGGGGGAGGAGTCGCTTGAGGTAGCCGAGCAGGAAGTCGATCGTGAGGGACCGCTCGTGCGCCTCGTCGATGATGATCGTGTCGTACCGCTTGAGGTCGCGGTCGAAGTGGATCTCGTTGAGCAGGATGCCGTCGGTCATCAGCTTCACCCGGGTGTCGGAGGACACCTTGTCGGTGAAGCGGACCTGGTACCCGACGAGTCCGCCGAGTTCGCCGCCGAGTTCTTCCGACACACGCTCGGCGATGGTGCGGGCCGCGATCCGTCGGGGCTGCGTGTGCCCGATGTGCGTCCGTCCGAGCTCGAGGCAGATCTTCGGCAGCTGCGTGGTCTTGCCCGACCCCGTGGCGCCCGCGACGATCACGACCTGGTTGTCGCGGATGGCGGCAGCGATGTCGTCCCGCCGCTGCGACACCGGCAGTTCGGGCGGGTACGTGATGACGGGCAGCGTGGTCGACATGAGCATTCCAGGATACCCGTCAGCGGCTCGCGTCGCTGAGCTGCGCGGACAGCGCGTCCGCCGAGCGCGCCGGGAGCGCACACACCCGGTCGTGGCAGACGTACGCCGCGCCGTCGTCATCGGCGCGGCCCGTGAGGAGCTCGAAGCCCGCGGCAGCCCAGGCCCGGGCCTGCGTCGGGGTCACGAGGGCGATCGTCGTCCCCGGTCGCCTGGCCGCGAGCGCGGCCGATCGCATCGGGTCGTCCGGGTCCGACGTCACCACGACGACCTCGCGCGAGGGACGCCCCAGGGCGAGCGCGACGCCGAGGGCGTCGGCGTGCCCGAACGTTCGTTCCGTCCCGGTGACGGCCCGGTCGGCCACGAGCGAGGCTGCCGCTGCCCGCAAGGATTGGTCACCGGTGAGCGCGGCCAGCGTCGCGGCGGCCCCGGCGAGCGCGACGGTGCCGGAGCGCACGGCGGTCTGCGGCTGCTCGCCCGTGACGGTACCGGCAGCGGCGAGCACCGGGTCGGCGTCGAACCGACCGGCGAGGCCGTCGGCGACCAGGGATCGGGCGACCTCGGCGTAGTGCACCGCACCGGTGACGAGGGCGAGTTCGAGGAGCCCCTCGGCGAGGAGCCCCACGTCCTCGATGGTCGGCGCCGCGGTCGAGGTGCCACGCGGGGTGCTCGACCGTACCGCCACGTGCCCGTCCGTGAGGTGCCCGGCCACGATCGCGTCCGCTGCTCCCCGGGCGAGCGCGATCATCTCGGCGTCCCCGTGGCGGGCCCCGGCGATCGCGAGTCCGCGGATCGCGAGGCCGTTCCACCCCGTGAGCACCTGGTCGTCGAGCGGCGGGGGATCGAGCCGCCCACGCTCGTCGAGCGGGAGTCGGTACCACGCGCCCTCGACCCGCCGGCCGTTGATCGTCGACTCGCTGTCCTGCGCCGCGACGAACGCGCCGTCCGGCCGGCGGAGGGTGTCCCGCAGGAAGTCGGCGATGCCCCGGGCCTGTTCGGCCCCGGCGACCGCGAGCAGTCCGGCGTTGTCGTAGAGCATCCGCTCGTAGTGCGGCACCGACCAGTCGCGCCTGGTCGCGTACCGGAAGACCCCGCCGTCCGCGTCGGTCAGCTCGGTCGTGCGGATCGCGTGCAGGGAGCGGTCGAGCAGCGCGGATGCCTGCTCACCGCCGTCGGCGGCGACGTCCGACAGGAACTCGAGCAACGGTGCGCTCGGGAACTTCGGCGCACCCCCGAAACCGCCGTAGGTGGTGTCTTCAGCACGTGCCAGTTGGTCGACGACGGCCCGGATCTCGTCGACGGCCGGGAGGCGCGGCGCACCCCCGCCACCGACCGCACCACGCGGGGCGGTGCGGTCCGCCTCGGCGCCCTGCCGGATCGCGGCGGCGATCGCGCTCGCGTTCGCGTCCACCTCGTGCCGGCGGTCCGTCCACGCGTCGAGCACCGCGGCGAGGATCTGCCGGAACGCCGGTACCTGCCCCACCGGCGACGGCGGGAAGTACGTGCCCGCGAAGAACACGTGCCCCTCGGGCGTGAGGAAGGTCGTCAGCGGCCATCCGAGCTGGTCGGTGAACGCGCTCGCCGACGCCATCAGGCTGGCGTCCACGTCGGGGCGTTCTTCGCGGTCGACCTTCACCGCGACGAAGTCTTGCCGGAGCAGCTCGCCGATCCCCGGGTCGGAGAAGCTCTCGCGGGCCAGCACGTGGCACCAGTGGCACGTCGCGTAGCCGACGGACACGAGGACGGGGACGTCTCGCTCGCGGGCTTCGGCGAACGCTTCGGGACCCCACTCGCGCCAGTCGACCGGGTTGTCGGCGTGCTGCAGGAGGTAGGGGCTGATCGCGGTGCCGAGGCGGTTGTCGGTCATGTGTCCAGCCTGCCTCCCTCGGCCTGGGCGCCGCGCCGTCAGGCGCGATCTGTGGACGGATCTGGTCCGTCCACAGGCGACCGCAGGTCGATCCATCCGGTGCGGGCCGCGAGCCGCACGGCCACGTCACCGGGTGCCATGGAGTCCGTGTCCACCCACGTGACGTCGCCCCGGACCGCCGCGTCGAGCCTCCCGGCCGTCCGCGTGCTGTGCGCCAGCTGCGCCTCGGGCAGGTGTCCACCGGACCGACGGCGCAGGCGGTCGGCCGTGGTCGCGTCGTCGGCGCGCAGCAGGACCGCGGTCACGACGGGGTCGTCGCCCATCGCCCGCGCCAACGCGTCCTGTTCCAGCACCGACACGGTGTTCGTGTAGACCAGCCGGTGGTGACCCAGCTCGCGGTAGGCGGCCCACATCGCGGCGAGGTTCCGTTCGGCGAGCCGGGCCTCGGGGTGCTCGACGTGCGGCGCGGGGTGGGCGAGGTCGAGGAAGTCGCCCTCGATCACGGCGTGCCGGACGTCGGCGGCGACGAGCAGGTCGTGCAGGGCCTCGGCCGCGGTGGTCTTGCCGACCCCGGAGCGTCCGCCGATGAACAGGACCTCGGAGCGGGGCACGGGTCAGCCGCGGTGGCTCAGGGACAGCAACGCGAGCGCGGCGTCCTCGGGGCCGTAGTCGAACAGCCGGTCCCAGAACGGGTCGGCCGCCCACGGGACGTCGCCGTCCGCCGGGACGGCGTGGGCCGTCTCGACGAGCCAGTCGAGCTCGGGTCGGACGGCCGTCGCGAACGCGGGCGGCTCCCACCCGAGCGACCGTGCCGCCGTCGTGTCGAGGACGAACGGCGTCGGGGACGACCACGGGGTCGTGCCGACGAACGCGGGGGCGTCTTCGTCGAGCAGGACCTCGTCGAAGGCGTGGTCGAGGTGTCCCGCGATCGTGCGGACGATCTCGAGCACGCTCGGGGCGGTGTCGTCGGCCACGTTGAGGATGCGCCGGTCGGGGGCGTCCGCCACGAGACGCACCAGCGAGGCGATGCCGCTCGCGGCGGTGGTGTGGTCGACACCGCGGCCGTGGTCGGCGAGCAGGATGCGCTCCCGGCCGTCGAGGGCGCGGCGGACGACGAACCACTCGCGGGGTCGTCCGATGCCGACGCCGTGGACCTTCGACGGGCGGAGCACGGTGACGGGCGCGCCGTGGTCGAGCAGGACCTGCTCGGCGGCGACCTTCGCCGCGCCGTAGCCGTCGCGCGCGGTGGGGTCGCCGTCACCCGCCGCGACCGTCGGCGTCAGCTCGGTCACCGCACCCCCGAACACCGGCCGGTCGACCGAGTTCGCGTGGCGTCCCTGCTCGTCGACGTACACGGCCTTCGACGAGACGAAGACCG
>NZ_BACZ01000296.1 GCF_000333375.1 Curtobacterium sp. B18 | reverse complement strand
GGCGATGAGAGTGGCAGCACCCCGAGGAACAGGCCCCAGAACACGGTGATCTGCAGGACGGTGCCGAGGACGTGTCGACGCCGACCGGCCCGGGGGTCGGCGGTGCGGAACCGGAGCGGGCCGGTCGTCGACCACTCGGTGGGGAGCCGGCCGAGCGTGACGAGCGCCAGCGCGAGCGCCGACCCCACCGTCGCGCCGAGCATGACGAGCACGCCGACGCCGGCCTCGGTCGCCCAGGTCGCCCAGGCGGCGAGCGCGACCGCGACGAGCGCCGTCCAGACGGTGGCGACGAGGGCTGCTGCACGGACACCGAGGGCCGCGAGGGCGGACGCGACGACGAAGAGCGGCACGTCGACGACGGCGACGAGGGCCGGGTCGAGCGAGCCGAGCGTCGCGGTGCGCACCCCGTCGACGGTCGGCACCGCGATCCACCAGGCGGCTCCCGCGATCGACTGGACCGCGAAGTAGCGTCGGCCCCAGGACATGCGAGCACGGTAGCAGTGCGGGAACCGGCGGTCGGACACCGCAAGAATCGCGCAACGCCGCGGCTGCCGCGTTGTCCGTCGTGCCGGGCGCGACCTAGCGTTCCGGCTGTGTGCGAGGACGCACACGTCCACCCGCGAGACCTGGAGGCGGCATGGCCGCACACAGCGAGGCTCCGTCCACGTTCGGCTCACGACTGCGGGACGACGTCATCCACGCACGCGAGTACACGCTCTTCACGCTGCTGCTCGGGTCGCCGTTCCTGCCCCGGGCCCTGCGGCGGGTCATCGGGATCCTCGGTGGTGCGCACCTCGGGTCGAGCCCGGGGCCGCTGTACGCGCTCACGGGCGATCCGCGGAACCTCACGGTCGGCCGCGGCGTCTACTTCAACCGGAACGTCACGATCGAGGCGGTCGCCCCGGTCCGGATCGGCGCGCACTCCGCGATCGGGATGCAGGTGCTCGTGATGACGAGCCACCACGAGATCGGCGCGGACGGTACGTGGAGCGACGAGGCCACGGGACGGCCGGTCGACATCGGCGAGCGGGTCTGGATCGGCGGGCGGGCCGTCGTCCTGCCGGGCACCGTCATCGAGGACGACGTGGTCGTCGCGGCCGGCGCGGTGGTGCGGGGTCGCCTCACCGCGCGCGGGGTGTACGCGGGGGTGCCGGCTCGGCGGATCCGTGAGCTCGGACCGTCCTCGGCGCGACCGTCCCGCGACGCCACGGCGGCCGTCGCCCTCGCGGTCGCGGTGGCGGCGTCCGCGACGGAAGCGTCCCCGTCGGCCGGGGGGGCCGTCCGACGGGGTGGCCGACGCGACCGCGGCCGGGGGCGGGCTGTCCGACGGGGCGCCCCGGACGAGCGCGGCCGAGCAGGCCCCGTCGTCGGGATCCGCTCGGCCGCCGGTCGCTCCGGGGGTGTGACGCTCAGTCCTGGTGGTTGATCTGGCCCAGCCAGCGCCCGAAGGACGGCGTGCGCTCGTCGTGCAGCGCGGACAGCGTCGTGGCCGGCAGGCAGGTCCGCTGGACGTCGACGGCCGTGCTCTCGTGGAGGTCGTGGCTCATGGGGTGCTCCTTCGCGTTCGGTGCTGGGTGGTACGCCGGGGACACGTGTTCCATTCCCGGTCGTGTCGGTCCCGACGGGTTCCGGATGGTCTCGTCACGGGGTGACCATGCCGCCGTTGACGTTGAGGGTCTCGCCCGCGACGTAGCTCGACTCGTGCGAGGCGAGGAAGACGTAGGCGGGTGCGAGCTCCGCCGGCTGTGCGGCGCGGCCCATCGGCGACTCGCTCGAGCCGAAGTCGGGCAGTGACTCCGGGTCCACGCCACCGCTCGGCTGCAGGACCGTCCACGTCGGCCCGGGTGCCACGATGTTGACGCGGATGCCGCGCTCGACGAGTGCCTGGGACAGCCCCTTCGACAGGTTGTTGATCGCCCCCTTCGATGCGGCGTAGTCGAGCCGGTCGGGAGCGGGCTTGTAGGCCTCCATCGACGCGGTCGTGGTGATCGTCGATCCGGGGTGCAGGTGGGGGAGCGCCGCGCGGACGACGCGGAACAGCCCGAAGACGTTGACGTCGAACGTCGCCTCGAACTGCTCGTCGGTCAGGTCCTCCACGACCGGCTGCCACCGCTGCTTGCCGGCGACGCTGACGAGGGCGTCGAGCCCACCGAGTCCGGCGACGGCCTGCTCGACGAGCGTCGAGGCGTAGTCCCGGTCGCGCAGGTCGCCCGGCACCGGCACGGCGGTCCGGCCGGCGGCACGGATCTGCTCGATGACGTGGTCCGCGTCCGACTGCTCCTCGGGCAGGTAGGCGAGTGCGACGTCCGCGCCCTCACGGGCGAAGGCGATGGCGACCGCGCCGCCGATCCCCGAGTCCGCGCCGGTGATGAGCGCCTTCCGGCCGGCGAGCCGGCCGCTCCCGCGGTAGGTCGACTCGCCGAGGTCCGGCACCGGGTCCATGCGGCTCTGGAGGCCCGGCTCGGCTTGCGTCTGCGGCTCCGGTCGGACGTCGGGGTAGCGGGTGCGCGGGTCGGCGGGCTCGTACTGGTCGGTGGGCATGGTGCGGTTCCTCTCATCGGTTCCCACCCAGCGAACCGGACGGCCTCTGGAACCGTTTCCAGGAGTGCGGTGTTCGGTGGTCGGATGAGTGATGACGACCAGCAGACCCGCGCGGACTTCGCCGATGCCGTGAACATGACGGCATCCGAGCTCCGGAAGTGGCTCGACACGGACGAGTCGAAGCACGTCGGGCAGAAGCCGCCGGGTGGCGGCGAGTCGACCGGGCACGCCAGCGGTCGGCACATCATCCGGATCCTCGAGAAGCACCAGGCGGACTACACGAAGGACGACTACGCGCACATGCGGAAGGTCGTCGGGTACGTCGCCCGGCACGCCGAGCAGCGGCCCGAGGGTGACGTGCACGACACCCCGTGGCGGTACTCGCTCATGAACTGGGGCAACGACCCCGAGAAGCACTGAGACCCCCGGGCGTACGGTGTGCGCCATGCCGAACCAACTCAAGAAGCCGGACATGTACGAGGAGCTCCGCAAGGAGGGCGCCTCGAAGGAGAAGGCGGCGCGGATCAGCAACGCCGCAGCGGCGCGGGGCGAGCACGCGGTCGCGAAGAAGGGCGGGGAGTCCGGCTCCTACGACGACTGGACCGTGGCGGACCTGAAGCGCCGGGCCAAGGAGCTCGGACTCACCGGGTACTCGTCGAAGCGGAAGGCCGAGCTCATCGAGGCGCTCCGGCAGCACTGACCGCGTCTGGCACCATGGAGTCGTGAACGAGACGGGCATGCCGCGCTTCCGACGGATCTGGTCGACGGTGCAGGTCGGCGTGCTCGCGGTGGCCGTCGTGTTCTGCATCGTGATGCTCGTGATCGGCCAGGGCAAGCTCGACCGTGTCTACGCCGTCGCCGCGGTGTTCTTCGGCCTCGCGCTGATCGGGCACAGCACGTACCTGTGGCTCATCGCGCGGAACGGGCGCGGTCGACCCTGACGCGCGACGCGCCCAGCGGTGGCCCGGTCCCATCGGCCTCGGACGGCGCTCAGGCGTTGCTGGAGACCCGCACCCAGTCGACGGTCATCTGCTGCGGGAAGCGGGTCGACGCATCGGGCGAGCCGGGCCACGACCCACCGACGGCGACGTTGAGCACGACGAAGAACGGCTTGTCGAACACCCACGGGTTCGGCCCGACGTCCTGTCGGGTCACCGTCCGGTAGGCGGTGCCGTCGACCGTCCAGGTGACGGCGTCGGGGCGCCAGTCGACGCTGAACACGTGGAAGCCGTCGGCGAACGCGGCTCCCGTCGGGTTCCGGTAGGCGGCCGACACGCCCTGCGCGCCGGAGTACCCCGGTCCGTGCACCGTGCCGTGCACCACCGCCGGTTCGTGCCCGACGTTCTCCATCACGTCGATCTCACCGCAGGCCGGCCAACCGACCGACCCGATGTCGGCGCCGAGCATCCAGAACGCCGGCCAGATCCCCTGTCCCCGGGGGATCCGGATGCGTGCCTCGATCCGGCCGTACTGCGCCGTCGAGGTGCCCTCGGTCTTGAGCCGTGCCGAGGTGTACGAGCCGTCCGCCTCGCGCCGGGCCGTGATCACGAGGTTGCCCGCTCCGTGGAGGGCCGCGTTGCGCCGCGAGTCCGTGTACGTCTGGAGC
>NZ_BACZ01000297.1 GCF_000333375.1 Curtobacterium sp. B18 | reverse complement strand
GGAGCTGCGTTGCGATCCGGAGCCGCTGCGTCTCGCCCGGGGACAGCGTCGGCGTCGACCGGGCGAGCGCGAGGTACCCGAGGCCGAGACCGACGAGGACGTCGAGACGCCTGACGAGGTCCCCGGCGATGGCGACGGCCACCTCGGAGTGCTCGCCCGACGTCGCCCGCGACGTCGCCGCCGACGGGTCCGTGATCGCCGCGATCGGACGCAGCACGTCGGCGAGCGCGGTGATCGGCAGCGCGCCCAGCTCGGCGATGCTGTGCCCGCCGATCGTGACGGCGAGCGCGGCCCGGGTGAGGCCGGTGCCGCCGCACAGGCCGCAGGGCCCGGACTCGACGTACTGCAGGACCTTCGTGCGCTGGGTCTCGCTCTGCGAGTCGGCGAGGGTGTGCAGCACGAACTGCCGTGCACTCCAGAACCGGCCGCGGTAGGGCTTGGCGACCCGGTCCCGCTTCGGGTGCACCTCGACCACCGGCTGCTCCTCGGTGAAGAGCAGCCAGTCGCGGTCGGCGCGGGGGAGTTCCCGCCACGGCCGGTCGATGTCGTAGCCGAGCACGGCCGTCACGTCGCGGAGGTTCTTGCCCTGCCAGGCGCCCGGCCACGCGGTGATCGCGCCGTCGCGGATGCTGAGCGAGTCGTCGTGGACCGCGGACGCCTCGGTGACCTCGTGCGCGGTGCCGAGGCCGTGGCAGCGGGGACAGGCGCCGGCGGCGGTGTTCGGTGAGAACGAGTCCGACTCGAGCCGGTCGGCACCCGGAGGGTACGTGCCGGCGCGGGAGAACAGCATGCGCACCGAGTTCGACAGCGTGGTGAGCGTGCCGACGGTGGAGCGGGCGCTGGGGGCACCGCGGCGCTGCTGCAGGGCCACGGCCGGGGGCAGCCCCGTGATCGACTCGACGTGCGGGGTGGAGCCCTGCGCGATGAGGCGTCGGGCGTACGGGGCGACGGACTCGAGGAAGCGGCGCTGTGCCTCGGCGAACACGGTGCCGAACGCGAGGCTCGACTTGCCGGAGCCGGAGACGCCGGTGAAGGCGACGATGCGGTCGCGGGGGATGTCGACGTCCACGTCCCGCAGGTTGTGCTCGCGGGCGCCGCGGACGCGGATGAACTCGTCGGGGCGGGGGTCGGGCATCCTCACGATGCTAGGCGGGTGCGGCTGGGTGCTGTGTCAGCCCCGCAGGCGACGGTCGGCCGCTGCGAGCCCGTGCCGCATGCGCTCGGCGTCGCCGTCGGGCCACCCGCCGGAACTCCCCAGCGGTAGCTCCGTCATGTGTCGCCGGAGGTGCTCCGGGTAGTCCCGTACGATCCGGTCCGGGTCGTCCCGGACCGTCGCGTACAGCGCCGGTCCGTCGGCGAAGAACAGGTCCGCGACGACGAGGCGACCGTCCGCTCCGCGCAGCACGTTCGCCGGGTTGTCGTCGAGCGGACCCCACCACGGCTGCTCCCGAGCGCCACGGGCGTGGACGGTGTCGATGTGCGCGGCGAGCGCGGCGACGGCGGGTTCCCGCCCGGCGATCGATCGGTGGAACGTGGCGCCCTCGGCCACGGACACCGGCCGCAGGTACTCCATCACGGTGAGGTCGGAGCCGCCCTCGAGCACGCGGTGGTCGACCAGCACCGGGACCTGGCGGGTGTGCGCCGCGGCTCGGTACAGCATCGCCGAGTACCGCCCGGCGGGGTCGAACGGGCTGATCCGCGCCGCGAGTCGGCCCGAGGGGGATCGGAACGCGTACGCCCAGTCCCCGGTGCCGCACGGCGTCCAACCGAGGGCCTCGAGCGTGGTGACGACCTCGGTCCACGGCATCTCGGCGGAGAGGTGCTCGTCGTACGCGTCGGCTCCGTCCACTCGACCATCCTGCACGACCCGCCCGTGGGGTTCCGTGCGGACGGCCGGTCTGGGACGATCGACGCGACACGGACGACGGCGCCCGTGCACCACCTGCGAGGAGTCCACCATGTCCGTCCGACTCAACCCGTACATCGGCCTCCGCGACCAGGCCCGCGACGCGCTCGACTTCTACCACGGCGTGTTCGGCGGCGAACTCACCGTCTCGACGTTCGGCGAGGCCGGCATGGCGCAGGACCCCGCCGACGCCGACAAGGTCATGCACGGGCAGCTCGAGGGCGAGAACGGCCTGCTGCTCATGGCCTCCGACACTCCGACCGGCATGGAGGGCCCGGACGTCAGCAACATCTCGGTGTCCCTCAGCGGCGACGACGAGGAAGCCCTGACCCGCTACTGGAACGGTCTCGCCGACGGTGCGCGGACCGTCATCGAGCCGCTCACGAAGGCCCCGTGGGGCGACACGTTCGGCATGGTGACCGACCGCTTCGGGGTCACCTGGCTCGTGAACATCAGCGGCGCGGCGGGCTGATCGCGTCCGCGGGGGCACTCGCCGGGACCGGTCGGCGCGGCACCCAGCACCGAACGCGCGCGGCGTAGCGACGGAAGTCGTCACCGAACCGGTGCTCGAGGTCGGCCTCCTCGAGCGGCCGGACGACCCAGTTCCAGACGACGGCGCCGGCGAGCGCGTACGCGACGACCATCCACGAGGTGAGCAGGAGGCCGACGGCGACGCCCTGGGCGATGCCGGCGAGCGCCATGGGGTTCCGCACGGCACGGTAGGGGCCGGCGATCACGAGCCGGTTCGACCCGGAGAACCTCCGCCGCTTCGACGTCCCGGACGGCGAACGCGCGCACTACTCCGACGCCACCGCCGACATCGAGTACCGCTTCGGCTTCGCGGGCACCGAGTGGGGCGAGCTCATGGGCGTCGCGAACCGCACGGACTTCGACCTCAACAACCACATCGAGTCGTCCGGCAAGGACCTCCGCTACTTCGACCAGGCCGCGAACGAGAA
>NZ_BACZ01000298.1 GCF_000333375.1 Curtobacterium sp. B18 | reverse complement strand
CTCCCGTCCGTCGTCCGTGCGGTCAGAGGCGGTGGGACCGCCGGCGGCCGAGGACCGCGTCGAGCACGCGGGCGAACCGCGGACGCGGACGGACGGGCTTCGTCTCGATCGAGCGGGTCGGGGCGCGGAGCGCGAGGTCGTGCAGCATGTTCCGCTTCGAGCCGTCCCAGTTCGCGAACAGGTACGCGCCACCGAGGAACGACAGGCTCCGCACCGGCGTGCGCTTCCACGAGTCGGCTGCGACG
>NZ_BACZ01000299.1 GCF_000333375.1 Curtobacterium sp. B18 | reverse complement strand
CAGCGCGGCGTTCGGCCGCGACGGCCGGGTCGGTCAGCCGCGGCCGGCGCGCTCCCGCAGGGGGACCACCACACGTCGAGGAAGTCGTCGACCTCGTCCTGGCGGTAGCCCTCGCGGAACTTGGTCGGCCGGAAGCGCGCCAGGGTGACGTCCTCGGGCGTGAGGGGGTCGACCGGACGTCCGGACTCGTACCCGGCGAGGGTCGCCCGGACCCGGTCGAGGAAGTCGTCGACCTCGCCCTGGTCGTACCCTTCGCGCCACTTCGTCGGTGCGAACCGCACGTTCGTCACATCGCTCGCGAGCATGCTCTCCCCCTCGTACCGGCCCACCGCCGGCCCATCGCCGGACTGTCGTGCCGGGACGAACCCCTCGTCCCGGCGTGCGCGACGATCCTCGCACACGTCACCCGGCGGGGGTGTCCGCCCAGAGCCGGTCGATCGGGACGTCGTGGCCGAGCACCGCCACGGCCGCGCGGTGCCCCGAGTACAGGGCGCCGGCCACCGTCGCGGGGTCGAGCGTCCAGGTCGCCTCGCCCGCCAGGTGCACGCGCCCCGCGATCGGTGTCGCGAGGTCATCGTGGTCGTCCGTCGTCGACCCCGGCAGCATGTGCGCGTACGAGCCCCGGGCGAACGGGTCGTCCTGCCACGCCGTGACGAGCACCGAGGTCGGGGTTCCCACGGCATCGCCGTACAGTCGGCGGAGCTGCTCGAGCACCGAGTCCGCGACCTGCTCCGTGCTCCAGCCGCGGATCGCCCTCGCGGCGGGCCCGGCGGCGAAGGTGAGCAGCGTCGGGACGCCGTCGAGCCGCGTCAGGTCGTACCAGGAGTGCCACCGGTGCCCGGCCGGTCCGAGCTGCCGGATCGCGTAGACGTCCTCGTCCCAGAACCGCTCCGGGAACCGCAGGACGACCTTCTCGAAGGCGTTCATCCGCAGTCGTCCGAGTGCTTCGCGGTGGCGTCCGGGCAGCGGCGGCTCGAGCACCAGGTCACCGGCCTGCAGCACCCCGACCGGGACCGTCACCACGACGACGTCGGCGTGGACGGTGCCCCGGCTGCTCGTCACGACGACGCCGTCGTCGCCGTGATCGACCCGCGCGACGACGTGTCCGAGCCGGACGTCGAGCCCCGCCGCGAGGTGCGCGGGCAGGGCGTCGTACCCGTCCGGGAACACGACCTCGTCGCCCGCGATCGTGTCGTCGTCGAGCCCGTGCGCGGCGAGTTCGTCGCTCGCGACCCCGTACTGCTCCTCGCTCCGGTGCTCGAGGTGCTCGCGCACCCGCTCGGCCCGCTCGGCGTCCCACCCCTGTGCCGCGACGGCCCGGGCGACCACGTCGCGGTACGAGTCGTCCGGAGCGGACCGCTCGATCTCATCGACCAGGTCGCGGTCGACGGTGTGCACGTCGGCGGCGAACCGGGCGGCTGCGCCGGCGTCGAGCCGACGGCCGTCCGGCCCGTGGTACGCGATCGGCCGGCTGTCGACCTGGTACCCGCCGACCGTGAACTCGACGGTGCGGATCCCGAACGCGGCCACGGCGTCGGCGACCGCGTTGTCCTCGACGCCGTGGATCCACGACCCGCCGAGGTCGGTCACGAGCCCGTCGGTTCGGTCAGTGTGGACGCGTCCGCCGATCCGGTCGCGGGCCTCGAGCACGACGACCCGACGCCCGGCTCCGGCGAGCAGCCGAGCGGCGGTGAGTCCGGCGACGCCGGCACCGATCACGACGACCTCGGTCTCCTCCATGCTGGTGCTCCTCTCGGGACTGGATCAAGATTGACACAGCCAGGTGCGGAAATCGTCGCCAGGGTCTAGTTTCAGTGCTCGTATCCACAGAGTCGTGGAGCAACGGCGACGGTTTCCGTCGCCCGCCATCGAGAGAGCGTGGTGGTCATGCGAGACGAACGGGTCGTGACGGTGTCGACCGAGACGGTCGGTACCGAGAAGGGGCTGCGTCCGGGAGCCATCGGGCTGGTGGGCAGCGTCGTGATGGGCATCTCGTCCACCGCGCCCGCCTACAGCCTGGCGGCGAGTCTCGGACTGGTCGTGGCGAGCGGCGGTGCCCTGCTGGCCGGGGTGAAGGCGCCGGCGATCATGCTGCTCGCGTTCATCCCGATGTGGATGATCGCGGTGGCCTACCAGGAGCTCAACCGCGAGGACCCCGACTGCGGCACGACCTTCACGTGGGCGACCCGCGCGTTCGGTGCCGTGACCGGCTGGCTCGGCGGGTGGGGGATCATCGCAGCGGACGTCATCGTGATGGCCAACCTCGCCCAGATCGCCGGCTCGTACGGGTACTCGTTCGTCGGCGTCCTGACGAACGACCCGGCGATCAGCGCCCTCGGGAACAGCACGCTGTGGTCGACCGTGGCCGGGGTGGCCTGGATCGCGATCATGACGTTCATCTGCTACGTCGGCGTCGAGGTGTCGGCCCGCCTGCAGTACGTGCTGCTCGGCGTCGAGGTGCTCGTCCTGGTGATGTTCGCGGCCGTCGCGCTCGTCCGGGTCGCCACCGGCAACGGCGTCGAGGGCTCGATCACCCCGTCGCTGTCGTGGCTGTGGCCGAGCGGCATGGACTTCGGGTCGGTCATCGCGCCCGCCATGCTCACAGCGATCTTCATCTACTGGGGGTGGGACACCGCCGTCTCGCTCAACGAGGAGACGAAGGACCCCGAGAAGACCCCCGGTCGCGCGGCCGTCATCAGCACGGTCCTGCTCCTCGTCATCTACGCCCTCGTCTCGATCGCGGCGATCGCGTTCGCCGGCGTCGGCACGAAGGGCATCGGCCTCGGGGCCCAGGGCAACGCCGACGACGTGTTCTCGGCGATCGGCCCGGCGCTCTTCGGCAACTCGTTCCTCGGGCACGCGGCGATGGCGCTGCTGTCGTTCTCGATCCTCACGTCGGCGTCCGCCTCGACGCAGACCACGATCATGCCGACCGCCCGCACCTCGCTCTCGATGGCGGTCTACAAGGCCCTGCCGTCCCACTTCGCCCGGGATCACCGCCGCTTCCTCACCCCGACCTGGTCGACCATCGGGGATGGGCGTCGCGTCGATCGGCTTCTACGTGCTCTTCACCGTCATCTCGACGAAACTCCTCAACGCCCTGATCGGCTCGGTCGGTCTGATGATCGCGTTCTACTACGG
>NZ_BACZ01000300.1 GCF_000333375.1 Curtobacterium sp. B18 | reverse complement strand
GAGCTCGGTCCCGGGGGACCTCTAGAGTCCGGTCCTCGCACGACGGGGATCGCCCCGGTCGACCGCCGCGGCCGGCGTCGACGGTGCCACCCCGGTCGAGCACGTGGTCGCCGCGCCGACCGCGGCCGTCTGACGACAGCGCCGCGACAGCGACCACGACCCCGCCCCCGAAGCCCGCCCCACCGCCCGACCCCGAACCCCGCCCCCACCGCCCGACCCCGTACCGGAAGGCACACCACCATGACCGACACCGCCGCTGCCCGTCCCGCGACCGACGACGCCGTCGACTACGAGACCCTCGCCGCCCGCTTCCGACCGATCTTCGACCGCATCGCCGCCGGTGCCAGCGCCCGCGAGCAGGAGCACCGCCTGCCCTTCGACGAGATCCGCGAGCTCGCCGCCGCCGGGTTCGGCGCCGTGCGCGTCCCCGTCCGGTTCGGTGGGGCGGGTGCGACGCTGCCGCAGGTGTTCCGCCTGCTCACCGAACTCGCCGCCGCCGACAGCAACATCCCGCAGGCCCTCCGCGGCCACTTCGCCCTCGTCGAGGACCGACTCGTCGCCCGCACGGGGGAGCGCGACGCGTGGCTCGAGCGCTTCGGCCGTGGGGAGATCGCCGGGAACTCCTGGACCGAGGTCGGTGCCGTCCAGATCGGCGACGTCATCACGAAGGTGACCCCGCAGGACGACGGCACGTTCCGGATCAGCGGCCAGAAGTACTACTCGACGGGCAGCATCTTCGCCGACTGGATCGACACGTACGCCGAGCGCACCGACACCGGGGAACGGGTCATCGCGATCGTCGACGCCCACCAGCCGGGTGTGACCCACGGCGACGACTGGGACGGCTTCGGCCAGCGCACCACCGGCTCGGGCACCAGCACCTTCACCGACGCGGTCGTCGCCGCCGACGCGGTCATCCCGTTCGACGACCGGTTCACGTACCAGACCGCCTACTACCAGGCCGTGCTCCTCACGGTGCTGGCGGGCTCGGTCCTCGCCGCCGAACGCGAGATCGCCCTGCAGGTCCGGAGCCGCAACCGCGTGTTCTCGCACGGCAACGCCGACATCTTCTCGGCCGACCCGCAGATCCTGCAGGTCGTCGGCGAGGTCTCCGCCGCCGGCTTCGCCGCGTCGGCGATCGTCGACCGGGCAGCGGAGGCGCTGCAGGCCGCGTACGAGGGCGCCGCCCTCGACACCGCCGAGGACGAGCGGCGCAACGACCGCGCGGAGCTCGCGACGGCGCAGGCGCAGGTCGCGCTCACCTCCCTCGCGACGACGGCGACGAGCCACCTGTTCGACGCCCTCGCCGCGTCCGGCGTGAGCACGACGAAGAACCTCGACCGGCACTGGCGCAACGCCCGCACCGCTGGCAGCCACAACCCGTGGGTGTTCAAGGCGCGCATCATCGGCGACCACGCCGTGAACGGCGTCGAGCCGCCGCGTGTCTGGGCGATCGGCGCGACGCGTCGGTAGTCCGAGCGCCGTCGGCCGGGTCGGTCAGAACAGGTTGCCGCCGCTGGCGACCTGCAGCGCGACGACCGCCCCGGCGAAGACGAGCAGCACGCCGACGAGCGTCGTCAGCGCGACGGGCCACCCCGTCCGCCGTCGGCCGCGGCGTGCGACCGACCCGGTGATCCCCACGACGAGGACGACCGCCGTGAGGACGAGGTGCCAGGCCTCGATGGTCGTGCCGACGTCCCCGTCGCCGGCGGCGCACCCCGGTGTGGGTTGCGCGCAGGCGGCGAACGCCAGCTGGCCGACGAGGACCGCGAACCACGCCGCCGGGCTCACGAGGACGGCCGCGCCGAGGAGCAGGACGGTGGCGACGAGGTCGCCCACGCCCGGCGCCGGCCGTGCGGGTCGCTCGACGGGTCGCTCGGGGTGCAGCTCCAGGTCGTCACCGGGATCGTCCCACCAGTCCTCGCGTGCCCCCACGTCTCCAGCGTAGGGGCAGGGTGTCGACGTGCACCGACGGTGGACGGGAGGCGCGGGTCGGGCCCGCACCGCGCCTCCCGTCCGGGAGCGGGCCGGGCCGCACCCGCGACCGCCCGTGCAGCGACGCGGTCAGGCGCGCGTGCGCGGCAGGGCGACCTCGCGACGGTCGTCCCACGGTTCGGCCCAGCCGAGGCGGTCGAAGAGCGCGTCGAGGAGCATCGCGGTGAAGCCCCAGACGACGTGCTCGGTCCCGTCGGCGTCGATGGTGAAGGCGGGGCCGCGCCACTCCTGGCCGCCGCGTCGGATCACCGTCACACCCCGGTGGGCCGGGTCGAGCAGGTCGGCGACCGGGGCGCGGAACACCGCGGCGGACTCGGCCCGGTCCACGACCCGGACGGGGGAGGACTCGCGCCACCAACCGAGCACCGGGGTGACGAGGTGCCTCGAGAACGCGAGCGGCACCGGGGCGACCGTGCCGAGGACGTCCACGCCCGCGGGGTCGAGACCCGTCTCCTCGCGCGCTTCGCGGAGCGCCGCGTCGACCGCGTCGGTGTCCCCCGGGTCGACCCGGCCGCCGGGGAACGCAACCTCGCCGGGGTGTGCCCGGAGTGTGGCGGCACGGGCGAGGAGCAGGACGTCGAGTCCCCTGGACACCGCGGCGTCGGCGGCCGGACGGTCGCTCGGGACGTCGTCGAGCTCGCCGAACAGGATGAGGACGGCGGCGTTGCGTGAGGCGCTCGCCTCGGGCATGCCCGTCACGAGCGGTGCGGCACCGGGAGCCACGAGCGCGGACAGTTGGTGGCGCGCCGGGTTCACGCCGTCAGCCTAGGCGCTGGCCGCCCGCGCGGACATCCGGAAGGCGTGGTCGAGGCCGCGTCCGGCGGGCTTCTCCGAGGCGGGGTCGGTACGTTCCGACACCACCGGGACCACGGCGGTCCCGCACCGACACTGCACGGGAGCACACCATGAGCGACACCGACGGCACCGCACCGAAGAACGACCCGGAGGGCACCCCGAAGCCGGACGGCCTCGGCGAGGACGGCACGATCCCCAACGAGCCCGACGGCCTCGCCGCCGGGCACGCGGGCGACGACTCGCACTTCAACCCCGAGGAGGACGACGGCACGGAGTGAGCGCGGCGCGGGGTGGCCGACCGGCGGGTGACCTGGGACGATCGAGCATGGGGAATCGCCGGGGCACGCTGGTCACCGCCACGATCGGGATCGGGCTGGTGCTGGCGCTCGCCGGGTGCTCCTCGCCCGGGTCGGCCTGCGCCGACTACGGGCAGGGCAACACGGTGGACGTGGTCGTGCCCGACCACCTCGCGACCGCCGTCGAGTCCGTCGCCGTGTGCGTCGGTGCCGACTGCACGCCGGAGCGGGAGTCGGCGACGTCGGAGGTCGACGGCACGACCTGGACGGTCCCGGTCGAGCAGACGCAGGACGAACGCGGCCGTGTGGCGCTCTTCGACGCCCACGGTGCGCAGCTCGACGAGCGCGGGGTCGACCTGGCCTGGACGGACTACGGCTTCGGGGCACCCCTGCAGTGCCGGGGGAGCGGTGTCGCCGAGGTCCGACTCGACTGACGGCCCGAGGTGCGGGCCGCACCGGACGGTGAGCTCGGAGACGCTCGGAGACGCTCGGAGACTAGAGCACCCGCTCCAGCAGCCGGAGCGTCCCCGCGATGTCGACGTCCCGGTCGAGCAACCACTGCACCTGCAGGCCGTCGAACGCCGCGATGATGAGTGACGCCACCTGGTCGAGGTCCACGTCGCTGTGCCGGCCGGACGCCGTGAGCTCGTCGCGGAGCTGGCCGGCGAGCTCGGCCCTGGCCGTCGCGAACCGCCCCGCGAAGTACGACCGTGCCGTCTCGTTCCCGGGTTCGACCGAGGTCCCGAGGAGGGTCGTGTAGAGCGTCACCAGTGCGGGTTCGACGACGTTGCGGTGCGCGACGAACTCGAGCCTGGCGAACACGCCTGCGGTGTCGCCGAGTGCCCGGTTCGACGCCTCGTCGCGTTCCCGGAGCACCTCGACGAGCAGGGCTTCCCGCGACGAGAAGTAGTGCCGGAGCGCGGCGTGCGAGACGCCGATCGCCTCGCCGATCGCCCGGAGCGAGGTGCCGTCGATGCCGCGGGAGGCCACGACCTCGAGCGTCTGGTCGAGGATCTCCTGCCGACGCTGCACGCCCTTGGCGTACGGGCCGCGGCTGCTGCTTCCGTCGGTGGAGGTCACGCGGCCAAACCTACCGGCAGCCCCGCGTTGCCGAAGAACGAGCGGAAAGTACCGCAACAAAAACTTCCGGTCGGAGGTTTTGGGTGCTACTGTCCCGATCACCTAGTAGGACTAGGGATTCAGACGGGCCCCGAAGCCCCTGTGACTCGAGGAGGAGTCATGTCGACACCGACGTCGAAGGAAGAACCCACTCGCGGCATCGCCGGGACCGCGTCCCCCGCGGTCACCGCAGCCGCCGGCGCCACCGCGACGGACGAGGCAGCAGCCTCCCGCGCCTTCTCGGTCGAGGGCATCACCCAGGCCGTCAGCTCCGTGCGCGTCGGCCGCGGCTACCTCTGGGGCCTGAGCTTCGCCCAGTTCGGCCTGTTCGTCGCCCTGCTCACGCCGGTGTTCGTGAGCATGTCGATCAAGGCGAGCGAGCTCAACCCGAGCAACCCGGAGTCGGTCGTGGGATCGGTCCTGCCGTTCGGCGCCTTCGGTGCCCTGCTGGCGAACCCGCTCTTCGGAGCCATCTCGGACCGCACCCGCACCCGCTGGGGTCGTCGTCGCCCGTGGATGATCGGCGGCGTCGTCGTCTTCGTCGGCGCACTCGCCTGGCTGGCCTTCTCGCCGAACCAGCTGCAGCTCACCCTGGCGTGGGTCCTCGCGCAGGTCACCGCCAACGCCGTGCTCGCCACGCTGACCGCGAGCTTCGCCGACAACGTGCCCGAGTTCCAGCGCGGCAAGGCGTCGAGCGTCATCGCCCTCGCCCAGAACATCGCGATCCTCGCCGGGCTGTACCTGGCCGTCTACCTCGTCGGCAACCTGCCCGTCCTCTTCATCGCTCCGGGCATCCTGGCGATCATCGCGATCGTGGTCTACGCCGTCATCGCCCGTGACGACCTGCCCACCACGCCGATCAAGCCGTTCAGCTGGATCAACCTGATCAGCTCGTTCTGGACGAACCCGATCAAGCACCGCGACTTCGGGCTCGCCTGGTGGGGCCGCTTCCTCATCACCTTCGGCACGTTCATGTTCACGACGTACCGACTCCTCTACATGGAGGACCGGATCGGGCTCCCGCAGAAGGAGGCCGTCGGGGTCGTCGCGTTCGGTGTGCTCCTCTACACCGTCGCCCTCCTCGCCAGCGCCGCGCTCTCCGGCTGGGTGTCCGACCGTGTCGGCCGCCGCAAGGTGTTCGTCTGGAGCTCCACCGCCCTCACCGCGGTCGGCCTGGTCATCCTGGCGCACGTGGACACGGTCGGCGGGTTCTACTTCGCCGAGATCGTGATGGGCTTCGCCTTCGGCATCTACGCCGCGATCGACACCGCCCTCATCGTCGACGTGCTGCCCGACCCGGAGCGTCCCGGCAAGGACCTCGGCGTCATCAACATCGCGAACGCCCTGCCCCAGTCGCTCGCCCCCGCGGTCGGCCTGTTCCTCCTCGGCATCGGCGGTGGGCAGAACTACACGCTCATGCTCTGGGGTGCCGGCGTCGCGGTCCTGCTCGGGGCCCTCGTCATCCTCCCCATCAAGTCGGTCAAGTAGCGCACTTCGCGCGTCAGCAGCCTGGAGGCGCGACCCGCGTCCGCAACGCGAGCCGCGCCTCCAGGCCGTCACCGCCACCCCGCGACGACGCGGGCAGAAAGGACCCACCATGGCTCCCGCCATCTCCCTGCAGCTCTACACGGTGAACGCCGCGCTGGAGCCCGACCTCGACGGCGGCGTCCGCCGCCTCGCCGAGATCGGCTTCGACACCGTCGAGGCGTTCGCGTTCGTCGGTCGATCCGCCGAGCTCAAGCAGGCGTTCGACGCCCACGGCATCACCGCGACGACCGGGCACGCCTTCCTCGTCGAGGAGACCATCCCGCTGCCGGACGGCAGCGTCATGACCGCCCCGTCGCACGCCGACACGTTCGCCGCCGCGAAGGAGCTCGGCCTCGAGATCGTCATCGACCCGTTCGTCGGGCCCGACCACTGGACCACCCGCGAGAGCGTCGAACGCATCGCTGCCAGACTCAACGCCGCCGCCGTCGAAGCCGCCGAGCACGGTCTGCGCGTCGGCTACCACAACCACGACCACGAGCTCCGGCCGCAGATCGAGGGCCAGCCCGCGCTGCAGGTGCTCGCCTCGCTCCTCGACCCGGGCGTGGTGCTCGAACTCGACCTCTACTGGGCATCTGCCGCCGGCATCGACGTCGTCGCGTTCATCCAGGAGCTCGGCGACCGCATCGTCGCCGTGCATGTCAAGGACGGCCCGATGCGCGAGGGCATCTCCACCGCGACGATCCCCACCGACCAGACCCCGGCCGGCCAGGGCGACGTCCGGCTCGCCGAGGCGCTGGCCGCGGCGCCCGCCCTCGAGTACGCCGTCATCGAGTTCGACGGCTACGACGGCGACGTCTTCGACGGCGTCGAGCAGTCCTACCGGTGGCTCCGCGCCACCCTGAGCACGGAGGCGGTCTCCGCATGACCCGCACGGGCACGGTCGGCATCGGGTTCATCGGCGCCGGCATGATCAGCGAGCAGTACCTGTCGAACCTCACGCGGTTCCCCGACGTCGAGGTGGTCCGGATCGGCGACATCGACACCGAGCGCGCGGCGGCGTCGGCCGCGAAGTGGGGCGTCGCAGCGTCCGGCACCGGCGACGAGGTCCTCGCGGACCCGGACGTCGAGATCGTGATCAACCTCACGCTGCCGGCGACGCACGTCGAGGTCTCCACCGCCGCGCTCCGCGCCGGCAAGCACGTGTGGAGCGAGAAGCCGATCGGGGTCGACCGCGAGTCCGCAGCCGGGTTGGTCGCACTCGCCGAGTCGCTCGGGTTGCGGCTCGGCATCGCACCCGACACCGTGCTCGGCACCGGGTGGCAGACCGCCAAGCGGGCGATCGAGGCCGGCGCGATCGGCACACCGCTGACCGCGGTCACCAGCTTCCAGTGGCAGGGCCCCGACGTCTTCCACCCGAACGCGTCGTTCCTGTACGCGAAGGGCGCCGGCCCGCTGTTCGACATGGGGCCGTACTACTTCACCGCGCTCGTGCACCTGCTCGGGCCGATCGCCTCGGTCGTCGCGACCGGCTCCCGCTCGCGGGACACCCGGCAGCTGGTCGTCGGGCCGAACGCCGGCCAGGAGTTCCCGGTCGAGGTCCCCACGCACCTCTCCGTGCTGACGTCGTTCGAGCACGGCGGCAACGCGCAGTCCCTGCTCTCGTTCGACACCCCGCTGTTCCGGCACGGCGTCTTCGAGGTCAACGGCACCGAGGGCACGATCGTCCTGCCCGACCCGAACACCTTCGGCGGCGGCCACCCGATCCGCATCGCTCGGCCGCTGTCGAAGGACGTGTCGTTCCCGTTCGAGCAGGAGTGGGAGACCGTCCTCGACGCCGAGCCCACGGCCGGCCGGGGACTCGGCGTGCTCGACATGGCGCGGGCGATCCGCGGCGGCGGCGCACACATCGCGACGGGCGAGGTCGGGTACCACGTGCTCGACGCGATGGTCGCGGTGGAGGAGTCCGTCGAGCGCCGTGCGTTCGTCGAGGTCGCGTCCACCGTGGCGCCGATCGCATCGCTGGCGGAGGACTTCGACCCGTTCGCCCGCACGCTCGCCACGGAGCCGGCCGCCGTCTGACGGTCCGGACCACCCGCGAGTCTCGGCTG
>NZ_BACZ01000301.1 GCF_000333375.1 Curtobacterium sp. B18 | reverse complement strand
GCCGTCACGCAGCCGTCCATCTCGTTGCAGCGCAGCAAGCAGAATCTGCAGTGCATCGTTCAAACGGCCGCGGCTGTGCTCGAACGGCTGCGCGCCTCCCGCAATCGCAGCCGTCAACGCCGAGCTCAAGCCGGCCTTCGTAGCCAAGTAGTCGACGAATCGTTCCAACCACGTACGAAGGGCGTCCGCCGGTTCCTCGTCCGCTTCGAGCTGCGTGGCGGCATCGCACACAGCGTCGAGCTCGTTCCGGTATACCGCTTCGAACAGCGCGATGCGTGAGGGGAAGTGTCGGTAGACGGTTCCGACCCCGACGCCCGCTGCGGCTGCGATGGCAGTGAACGGCACGTCCGCGCCTTGCACGGACACTAACCGCACTGCCGCATCGAGCACTCGTGCACGGTTGCGCACGGCATCCGCTCGGCGGCCGTCACGCTCACTCATCCCCACCCCTTCCAAACGGAACACTTTCCGTTTACTCTGTTCCGGAACGCGTTCCGCTTACCACTGTACTTCCACGAGAACGGATCAACCATGACGATTCACCCAGACGCCACCGTGCTGGTCACCGGAGCGAACGGCTATCTCGGCGCGCACATCACCGCGGCGCTCCTCGACCAGGGCTACCGCGTTCGCGCGACCGTCCGCAGCCAAGCCCGAGGAGCGGCGCTGCGCAAGGATCTCGACCGTGCGGGGGTGCTGTCTGCTGACAGGCTCGATCTCGCGTATGCCGACTTGAGCTCCGACAACGGTTGGACCGATGCCATGTCGGGAGCGCGGTACGTGATGCACGTCGCTTCTCCCTTCCCAGGACATACCCCGCAGCACGAGGATGACGTGATCGTGCCGGCACGAGATGGAGCGCTCCGCGTCCTCGCGGCTGCTCGCGATGCCAGCGTTGAGCGAGTCGTGATGACGTCCTCGTTCGCAGCCGTCGGGTACTCACACAAGGCTGTCCCGAGCTTCACCGAAAGCGACTGGACCAATCCCGAGGATGACCTGCAGCCCTACATCAAGTCGAAGGTCGTCGCCGAACGAGCCGCGTGGGACTTCGTTGCTCAGCAAGGTGAGGGGCTCGAGTTCTCGGCCGTAAACCCTGTGGGCATCTTCGGCCCGACGCTGAGCACAAAGCTGTCGACGTCGGTCGCGTTCATCAAGGCGATGCTTGACGGTTTGATGGAGAATCTGCCGGCGCAATCGTTCGGCGTCGTTGATGTGCGCGACGCCGCTGCGCTCCACCTTGCAGCGATGACGCACTCCGAAGCGGCAGGGGAGCGGTTCCTGGCAGTCGCGGACGGACCATCCGTGAGCTTCCGCGACGTCGCTGTCTTGCTCCACGACGAGCTCGGCTCCCTCGCCTCACACGTCCCATTGACCGAATCAGCCGCCAGCAGTGACGGATCCGACAGCTCTGTCGCGCCCGTCATCAGCAATGCCAAGGCCAAGAACCTCCTCGGCTGGGAGCCGCGCCCCGTGCGCGAGACACTGCTCGACACTGCGAAGTCCCTCATGAAACTCGGCCTCGTCGGCAAGGACGAGCCAAGTCGTCGATGACGCCAACGCGACCCGGAGGGCGCCTGCCGCAACTCGATGTGGCTAGCTCCCACTGGTCTCACGCGAAGGCGGTCGCCAGCTCCGACAATGGCGCGAGACACTCGGTCACCTCACATGTCGGCGCTGTCTGTCGTCAAGCCCTCAGCGAGATCTCGTCAAGGACGGAAGAAGGGTGAACATGAGGGTCCTCATCGCGGGCGGTCGTGGCCAGGTTGGAGCGGAAGTCGCTGGGGCGCTGAAGGAGAAGGGCGTTGAAGTGGTCATCGGCAGTCGCTCGAATGGCGTGGACGCGACGACGGGAGAAGGGCTGGACGCCGCACTGGTCGGAGTCGACACGATCGTGAACACGCTCAACATCGCTCGATTCGACGATGAGGCGACCGGCTTCTTCGAGACCACGAGCCTGAACCTGGTGCGAGCCGGCGACCGGGCAGGGGTTCGGCATCATGTCCTGCTGTCGATCGTGGGTGTCGGCGAGGAGGACGGGCCGGACAACGGGTACTGGCGCGGCAAGGTCGCCCAGGAGCAGGTGCTGAAGTCAGCGATGGTACCCGCGACGATCGTCCGCACAACGCAGTTCCACTCGTGGGTCCCGGTGCTGGCAGACCAACACACCGTCGACGGACGCGTGATCGCGGAGCGCTCGCTCATTCAGCCGGTCGACCTCTCCGAGGTTGTGAACCTCCTCGAGACGACCGCGCTTGAGCCGGAACCGTCTGATCACGAAATCAACCTGGCCGGTCCGGAGCGCTACTTCTTCGACGACCTGCTCCGCGGAACGCTTGCCGCAGCAGGCGACGGGCGTGAAGTCGTGACGGTTCCGTGTAGCGGACCAGACGATTTGCTGGTTCCCCGTGGCCGACACCGTGTCGGTACCAAGACGTACCCAATTCGCGGCATTCCCCTCGCTCACTGAGCTAAGTCACGTCCGTCATTGCATGCGTCCGCTAGCCGATCGTTCAGCGAGATGCATTGCCCGTTCTCGGCTGCGGGCACCGCACACCGAACGGGCGGCACCGCCGGTCGTGACCTCCGCTCGTGTTGCTATCGTTCGCGGCGAGGGGGATCGATATGAATCATCGAACCGACGGAGGTGCGAGCGTTCGTCACGGGCGACTGACTCGCCGGTCGAGCTGGCTTGGAGCGGCGAGACTGCTTGGCATCGCTGCTGTCGTTGCTGTAGCGAGTGCGACAAGCATCGGAGCGATCGCGATCGGGAATCTTGGTGCTTCGGTGCAGACGGTTCAGATCGGTGCTGGCGGGAAGCCCAGCAAGACCGGTGCCGAAGCCCTCCGCGGTGCCGTCAACTTCGTCGTCGTCGGCAGTGATACACGTCAGGGCCAGACCGAAGCTGCCGAAGGTGACCCGGGGAGCTTGAATAACGACGTCACCATGCTGATCCACATCTCCGCAGACCATCAACAAATGACTGCCGTCAGCATCCCGCGCGACACCGTCGTGGAGCTGCCGGCCTGCGTGGACACGGACACCGGGCAGACTCGACCTGCGGTGCGGGCGATGTTCAACGAAGCGCTCTCCCGTGGCGGCAACCAGGGCGGCTTGGGATGCGTCGTCGCAGCTGTGAAATCGCTGACGGGGGTCGAGGCGCAGTTCGCCGGCATCCTCAAGTTCGACGGCGTGGCAGCCATGTCGACCGCGGTCGGCGGCGTCGACGTCTGCGTGGCAACTCCGATCCACGATCCGTACGTCGGCCTTGACCTCGAACCCGGCGTCCATCCCATCGAGGGACAGACCGCTTCCGCCTTCCTCCGCAGTCGACACGGCATCGGGGACGGCGGCGACCTCGGGCGCATCAGCAACCAGCAGGTGTTCCTCTCCGCACTGGCCCGGAAGGTACTCGCACCCGGCGGAGCGCTGTCCAACCCGGTGACGCTTTACAAGCTCGCCAAGGCAGCGCTGTCGAACATGATCCTCAGCGACAACCTCACCAGCCCCGACACGATGGTCTCCCTCGCCCTGACCCTTCGAGGCATTGACCTGTCGAAGGTGCTGTTCGTCCAGTACCCCACCCTGCCCAACCCGGCGGACATCAACCGCCTCATCGTCGACGAGCAGCCCGCGCAGGCCCTCAACGTCGCGCTACAAACCGATGCAGAGACGAACCTCAACGACTCGTCACTCGGTGGAGGCGCGACAAAACAGTCCCCGGACAACGCAGCACCGTCAGAGGCCGCACGGGCTCCGTCATCTACCGATCCGGATGCACCCTCATCCCCGCCAGACGGGCTCACAAGCGTCACCCCGAGCACTCCACCAACGTCCACTGCGCTCCCCTCGGCGATCACCGGCCAGACAGCAGCAGAAGCCACCTGCTCGAAAGGGTCCGGCTAGGAACGCGAGAAGCGAAAGCCCGTCTCAATAGCCGATCGGCTACTGAGACGCTGCGAGCGGCGCTGACGGTGATAGACAGACGCATGCACATCCGACCCGCGACACCGGCCTGCGCCGGTGGGTCGTGCGAGAGTCATCCTTGCGATGGATTGCGAACTCTGAGTGTTCTCATAGGATCACTGTTCAGGGGGCGGAGGGCTCCCAATAGATGATCGAGGGGGAGGCAGTGTCTCGAACGGGAAGAACTGTGGGCATGGCAGGAGTGGGGCTGCTGTGTGCTGCTGCGATGCTGGGGACGTCGGCGGTGGCGCACGCTGACGAACGGCCCACGGATGCATTGGCCGTTATCGCCTCTGTCGCGCCGGAGGTCCTCGACGCGGCCGCTGACACGTCCGAGTCCGGGAGTGAGGCTGCAACCTTCGCCGCGGGCGATGTCGAAGTCAGCGTCCCAACGGACGCTGCTGATGGAGCTGCGCTCCGCACCAGCGACCGCGAGTTGACGGTGTCGCTGCCCTTCGCGGACCAGGCAGCAGACGCGGTCGTTGCGGGTACCGGGGTGGCGATCTTCGACAATAACAACTCGTCAACCACGACTTCGGTGGTGCGGGAGGACGGCAGTTTGCAGATCCTGACCGTCATCGAAGACGCTGCAGCGCCGACCCGGTACGACTACGACTTGTCCGTGCCGGCAGGTGGAGCCATCACGGTCCGCGATGATGGCGTGGTCCTCATCACTGACGAGACGGGCGAGTTCGCCGGCACCGTTGCACCCGCGTGGGCGAAGGATGCGACCGGGGAGCCGGTGGCAACCCGGTACGAGGTACACGGGAACACGTTGACGCAGGTGGTTGAGCACGACGCGGCTACGCAGTACCCGGTGGTGGCCGACCCGTGGCTCGGGATCACCTTGTTCAAGAGCTTCAAGCGTGACACCTACCACGGGGACTACCGCTACAGCGCTTGGGTCACCGGGCCCGGCGCGATCGTTCTCAGCGGTGGCGGTGGCGTCGGAGGCTACGCGGCAGGCCAGGCTGTGTTCCGCGGTTCCGGGTGGGACGAGTGGAAGAAGAAGTGGCCCGCAATCACGAACAAGGCCACCCTGCAGCAGCAGTACAACTGCCACGTCGCTGCAAGCGTCTACGGGTTGCCGTTCACTCAGGACTACAACCTCGAACGGTACCGGGCGAACCGCGCGAACTGGGTCTCCGGCGTCGCATCGCACCGCTGCAACTGGTAGCCACCGAACATCCTTTTCGACGGGAGACTGAGCATATGAAGAAGTTCGTCATCGGATCCGCTATGGCCGCCGGTCTTGGCGTGCTGACCACCATTGGGTTCCTCATCGCAATGGGCGTCGACTACCGCATGCAGGAAAACAGTGGTATCGAGCCGGGATACACACCGGACGTCATCGTCGGCGGGTTCGAAGCTGGCCTGTGGTTGTTCGGGATCGGCCTCGCCGCCTTCATCGTCAGCAGCATCGTCGCGATCATCCAGCGTCGAAACGAGCGTGCCTCCTCATCAGCACCATCGCACTGACGGAGTGTCGCAAGCAGCACAGCGCCCCGGTCGGAAACGGCCGGGGCGCTGTCGTGTCCGCAGGCCGGCCTGTCTCGGCCAACGATCCGCCACTGAGACGGGTTGATGATGCGAGCGTCGGCGGACAAGGTCCGGCACACTGTCGCCATGAAGCAGGACGACGCAGACGATCTCTTCCCGCTCGGGCGCCCTGACCGCCACACGCTCTCGATCCACACTCCTGCAGGTTGGAAGGATCTCGCAGTCACCCTGACGTTGTTCGGTCTGACCCTGCCGATGCTCGCTGTCGGCTGGTTCGGCGTCGTGCTCTCGATGATGGCCTTCGACGCCTGTGCTGGCGGGGGTTGCAACGACACCGCCGGATCGGTCGCCTGGATCGGATTCCCGATCGCGGCCGTCGTCAGCATCGCGTTCTGGGCGTCGCTTGCTGAACGCCGCCGGCGTGCCCGTCGTCGCGCATGGATGTGCGGAGCGGCAGCGGTCCTCACCATCGTCGCCCTGTTCGTCCTCGCTGCAACGGTCGTCCACTTCGCAGCGCAGCCCGACTGAGTTGTGCGCTGAGGGTGCCGAAAGCGTGCGTCGAGCAGCATCGGACAGGCCGCTGGCCGGTCGGCGGCCGGCACGCCGGGGTGCAGAGGGAAGTGCTGACGCCGGTCACGCCGGCGGTGTCGTGCCGGCTCCCTCGGTGTCGTCCGCGCCTGCCGGCCCTGTTCCGGCCTGATCGAGGTTCTCGTTCGGGTCGCCCATGTCTCCGATTGCTGCGCCCGTGACGGAGAGGCCGAAGTGTCTGCGAACGGCGTTCGCCTCGCTGGGAGACAGGGCGTTCCCGGGACCGACGGACGGCGCGTCCGTGATCGCGTTCTTCGTGTACCCGACGCGCAGATCCGTGCCGTCGAAGGTCGCGTCCTCGACCGGGACCAGCGCGTGGTGCCTCCCGAGCAAGCCGGTCGCGACGCTGACGTACGCCGCACTGCCGTCCTCGTCGGAGGGGAACACCTGCGTCACCTTGCCGACCGTCGCGCCGTCGCGATCACGGACCGTCGCGCTCTCGACCTGATGGATGAGGTTCTTGGGGATCATGGCCACAGTCAACGCCGTGGGTCTGA
>NZ_BACZ01000302.1 GCF_000333375.1 Curtobacterium sp. B18 | reverse complement strand
GGGGATGAAGTCGTGGAACTGCTTTGCGCGGACGATGGTGAAGGGGATGCCCCCGTCGCGGACCGCCTCTTCCTGTGCGACCTTGCCGACGTAGTAGCCGTTGGCGAGTGCGCGGTCCGCGCCGACGACCGAGAGCAGCACGTGATGGCGTACGCCGGTGGTGTGCTCGGCTGCGAGGACCCGCTCGGTGGATCCACGGAAGAAGGCCGTTGCGGCGGCAGGATCCATGTCGACGGTGTTCAGCACGTCGACGACGACGTCGACACCGGCCATGGCGTCGCCAAGGCCGGCCCCGGTGACGGCGTCGACTCCGTTCGTGCGCGATGCGACGAGGGTGTCGTGTCCGAGCTCGTTGAGGCGAAGCGTGAGGCGTGTGCCGACGTGGCCGTTGCCGCCGAGGATGAGGATCTTCATGAGTGTTCCTTTCCGGCGGCTTCTGCCGCCGCCCATGTGACGACGCTGGGCGGCAGGGTGTGAGGTCAGCTGATGGACCAGGTGGTGAGTTTCTCCGGGTTGACCTGCATCCACACGTCGGTGATGAGCCCGTCGCGCACCTTGACGTTGACGATGGCGAGCAACTGATCCCCCTCGATGGCGGCGAGCGCGACACCGTCACCGGTCAGCTGTTCCCGGAATTCGAGGGAGGACCGCTTACGGACCGTGCCGAGCATGAACCGAGCGACGTTGGAGACGCCGAGGACTGCGCGGCGGGCAGCGTTGACGACGCCGCCGCCGTCGGAGCGGAGTGTGACCGAGGGGTCTAGGAGCGCCGTCAGCGCCGCGAGGTCTCCGCCGCTGACTGCCGCCGCGAAGGCGAGCAGGACTTCATCATGCTGCTTTCGATTCCGCGGGCTCACCTCGTTGTCTCGCACGCGGCGTCGGGCCGACGTCGCGAGTTGCCGGACTGCTGTGACGGTTCGACCGACGATGGTGGCGATTTCGTCGAACGGCACGGCGAACACGTCGTGCAGGACGAACGCGACGCGCTCCGCCGGTGTCATGCTTTCCATGACGATGAGCAGCGCTGTGCTGACCTCGTCGTCAAGCGTCACGCGGTCCAATGGGTCGGCGGTTGCTGTCAGGTCGCTGGCGGTGCCGGTGAAGAGGTTGGCAGGTACCGGTTCGGGGAGCCATTCCCCGACGTATCGCTCACGGCGTGCTCGCGCGGACCCGAGGACATCGAGGCACACCCTGCTCATCACGCGCGTGAGCCACCCCTGTGGGTTCGTGATCGCGGCTCGTTCGGCGTCCGTCATTCGGTACCAGCGGACGTAGGTTTCCTGCACTGCGTCCTCGGCTTCGGCGAGGGTGCCGAGCATGCGGTAGCCGATCGAGATCAACCGGCGGCGTTCGTCGAAGACGTCTGGGAGCTGCTCGCTGGCGCGGGCAGCGTCCGTTCCGGGCTTCTGTGGCTCGCTGTCGGTCATCGTCGCTCCTGTTCGTGCTGTGATCATCATGACGACGGCAGGTGCCGGAATGTGAGGCGATTCGGCGAGGAAGGCCGAGGCAAAGGAGTTGCACCCCGCCTCCCTCTTGGTGTCAGGTCAGGGGGCGACCGGGTAGTGGCTGGTGATCGCGACCCGGTTCCAGGCGTTGATGACGATGGCGATCCAGGTGATCGCGGATACCTGCTCGTCGGATAGCGGTGCGACCTCCGGCCGGCGCGTCACGTGCTGGTCGCCGATGCCGGTGATCTGCTCCGCGATCAGGAGCGCGGCCTGCTCCTCGGGGGAGAAGTACTGCGATTCCCACCAGGCCGCGACGACGGCAAGCCGGTCCGCCGTCTCGCCGGCGGCGATGGCGTCGCGGACGTGCATCCGGAGGCAGAACGCGCACCCGTTTAGCTGCGATGCGCGGATCTTCACCAGCTCCACGAGTTTCTTGTCCAGTCCCGCGTCGGCGGCGTCGTGTTCGGCTTGGCCTGTCAAAGCCATGAGCGTTTCGTAGTTCTTCGGCGCGTGCTTGCCGATGTTCACGTGCTGCATCCTTGTGCTCCTTCGATTGTCGAATGACGCCACACAGCGAAGCCCCGAAATCCGTCGCTGTGCGGTGTCTGTTGCTGTGACGGCGTGCGTCTACTCGGTGTGAGGTCGTGCTGGGGAAGTGAGCATCGTCATGCTTCGACGACCGGAGCTTGTGTGGCCTCACCGACGGCGACAGGCGCGGCGTGTTCTGCATCGACTGGGGGTAGCGGCACGAGGCGGCCCGTGAAGAAGAAGTGGTTCAACTGAAAACGGATCCGCATCGCGGTGGTGGTGCGGCCGTCTACTCTGGGCTGCAGGATGACCGGTTCGGGCCATTCGGCGGCGAGGATGCGCCATCGCTCTTCGGCGCTGATCGGTGCATGGACTTCAATGTGGTCGCCGTCGGGGAGTCGGACGATGCGTCCGGTTTCGTAGCCGTGGAGGAGTGCTTCGCGATCCTTGCGCTGGAGTGCGAGTGCGGTCCGGCGGGCGAGTGCGAATGCGATGAGCGGTCCGATGATCAGCATCGTCTGCTGGGTGTGGATGACGGTCTCGAGTGCCAGTTGTAATTGGTGTGCGAGGACGTCCGCGCTGCCGGCTTCCCAGAGGACGCCGTAGAAGGTCATGCCGGCAGCGCCGATGGCCGTGCGTGTCGGGGTGTCGCGTGGTCGCTGCAGCAGGTGGTGATCGCGCGCGTCGGACGCGATCCACTGCTCGAGGAATGGGTAGAGCAGCACGAGGACCATGAAGGCGCCGATCGCGAGCAACGGGACGATGACGGCGAGTGTCACGGTTCGTCCGAGGATGACGATTTCCCATCCGGGTGGCACGAGGCGAAGGGCACCGTCAAGGAAGGCCGTGTACCAGTCCGGTTGCGATCCAGCGGTTGCGTTGCCGGGGTCGGACGGGCCGTACTGCCACACCGGATTGATGGTCACCGTCGTCGCGATGACGACCAGGATCCCCACCACACTGATGAAGAAGCCGCCGAGCCGGATCAGCCCGTTTGGCCAGAGCGCGACCCCCGTCGTCGACGCTTCCGACCTGCCGGGAGCGGGGAACTGAGCTGGTGATTCCGCGAGGGCGACAATGGCTTGGAGGGCGAGCAGCAGGGCCATGGCGATCGGGACAAGGCCGAAGTGGATGACCGCGAGTGTCTCGATGATCCGGCCGGGGAACGGGCTACCGAACAGAAGCCCAGTAACGTCCGTGCCGATCAGTGGGATGCCAAGAGCAACGCCTTCGACGATGCGGAGTCCGCTGCCGGAGAGCATGTCGTCCGGTAGTCCGTAACCGCTCCATCCGCCGGCGAGGGCGACGACGTAGAGGAGGAACAGCAGAACCCAGCGCGTGCGACGTGGCTTGCGGAACCCGCCGGTGAAGAAGGTGACGAGCATCTGCATGATGATCGTCGCCGGGAGGAGTTGCATCGACCAGTGGTGCAGTTGGCGCAGCAGCATGCCGCCGTGCACGTCGAAGGCCAGTCGCAGCTCCGACGCGTATGCGGCGGAGACAAGGTGACCGTCGAGGGGTGCGTACGACCCGTGGTAGACGACTTGTTCGATGGACGCATCGAACAGGAACCCCATGACGAATCCTGTGCCGAGATAAACCAGTGCGATCGCTGCGGTGGCGACGCCGAACAACCCGGTCCAATGCAGCGGTACCGGGCGGTGCCGCATCCAGGTGAGGGCCGCGGCGGTCAGCCGTCCTGGCGTGGTGTCCGCGACCAGGTCCGCTAGGGAACGGCGGGATGGTCGGGTTCTACGATCAACGGGCATCGGTCGCTCCCGTGACGGTGTCGGGGACACCACCGGTCACGAACGCTCGGCGAGGCTCGGTGATGGAGCCGAGGGAGGCGATGTCGCGGCCTGCGAACACGGCGCTGATCCAGACCAGGAGGACGCGGAACTTCCGCTCCCATGTCGGAACGGCGAGCACGTGGTAACCGCGGTGCATGACCCACGCGGGGAAGCCCGTGATGACGATGCGCTTGTACTGGAAGATCCCGTGTCCGAGGCCAAGAGTCGCGACGACACCCAGGTTGTGGTGCACGTAGTCACGGGGTGCTTCGCCGCGGAGCGCTGCGACGAGGTTCTTCGCGAGCCGCTTGCCCTGCCGGACGGCGTGCTGAGCATTCGGGACCGTGAGCGCCCCCGGCTTCGGGGAGGCAAGGTCCGGTACGGCTGCGTCATCGCCGGCGGCCCATGCGTCCGGAACGATCCCGTCGTCACCCTCCACGCGCAGGTCTGCACGAACGCGAACCGACCCGCGGGCGGTCAGTGGCAGGTCGGTGTGCCGCTCGACGACAGGGTTCGCCGCGTTACCGGCGACCCAGACGATGAGGCCGGAGTCGTACTCCTCGCCGGTTGAGAGGACCACGCGGCCGCCGACGGCGGAGAGCATCTGCGTGTTCAGGTGAACGTGACCGCCTCGTCGTTCGAGGTGTCGGACGACCCACTTACCGGGCTCGTCGGTGACCTCGGGCAGGATCCGGCCCTGCGCTTCGACGAGGTGGAACGAAATGTCGGCCATGCTCAGCTCCGGGTACGACTTCAGCAGCGCGGTCGCGAGGGCGAGCGTTTCGCCGAAGCCTTCCACGCCGGAGAAGCCACCTCCGACGAACGTCGCGGTGAGCAGCTTCTGCCGCTCGGGCCCCGGGGGGAGGACCGAGGCGCGGTCGAAGGCGGTGAGGATGTGGTCGCGGATCGCGACGGCTTCCTCGACCTGCTTCATCCCGATTGCTTCATCGACGAGCCCGGGGATGGGGAACTTCCGCGTGACTGCCCCGGCGGTTACGACGATGGTGTCGTATCGCACCGGGAACGGCTCGCCGTCCTTCGGTGTCACGGTGACGGTCCGAGCGGCGTGATCGATGTTCGTTACCGCGCCGGCGATCAGTCGGGTCCTGCGGAGGTGGCTGCGGAGGGAAACGGCGACGTGGCGCGCTTCGACGGAGCCGGCAGTCACCTCGGGGAGGAACGGCTGGTACGTCATGTAGGGACGTGGATCGATGACGGTGACGCGCGCTTCGCCGCGGCGGAGCTTCTTCTCCAGCTTCCACGCGGTGTAGAACCCGGCGTACCCGCCGCCGACGATGACGATGTCCTTCACGGTGCAACCTTCTTCCTGTCCAGTCAAAGGTCTGACGGCGCAACCCACGCAAATGTGAGTCATCACCGGAAACACCCCTCGGTCATCACGCTCACCCTGCCGCCGTCGTCACAGAGGCAAGAGCATCAGACAGGAGCAAACCCGATGAACACGCCCACAACGGTCGTCAACGACTACCTCCACAGGCTCGCCATCGACCACGTTCCCCTCGCAGACCTCAGCAGCCTCCGAACACTGCACCGCACACACCTCGCGACGATTCCGCTCGAGGACCTCGGCGGATGCGAAGACGCCGCCGGCACCCTGCCCGGACTCCTCAACCGCATCACCCAGCAGCGGCGCGGTGCACCCGCCACGCAACTGAACCTGGCGTTCGCGATGCTGCTGGTCGGCCTCGGCTTCACCGTCACCCCGCTCACCGTCACACCGAACCGACTCAACAGCCCCCGCGGGATTCCCCGATTGGCTCTTGCCGTGCACCTCGAGGCGGACCCCTACCTGGTAGATGTGTCCGGAGCCGGCCCCGATGGCCCTCTGCTCCTCCAGGACAAGCAAGGGCAGGCAGCTTCGATCGACGGCTTCGAGATCCGCATGCCCGATGGCGCGCTCGGCGTACGAGGATCGGACGGTCCTCGCTACAGGGTGGCTGCCGCTCGAGGTCTCATGGACGCACTCGAACCCGACGCTCTCATCCGGTCGAAGGCGGTGCGCCCTCAGATCGGCGAGGAAGCGCCCGTCCTCTCGATCCGTCGGCAACGCGGACGGACGACGCTCATCGGCGACCACCTCATCGAGACGAACGGAACGGCGCGCACGGACGTACTGCTCGCACCGAACCAAGGCGCACGAGTGATACGCGAGCGATTCGGTGTCGTGCCATCCGCCCGGGAAGAGCGGTGTCTATGCGCTAGGTCTCGCTGACTCGGCGTGCTGCACATCAGACGGTGAGGCTTCGTTCGAAGAGGCGGTACGCACCGTCCGATCCGATGTGGCAAAACCCGTGGGATGTGTAGAGCCGTTCGGCGCGAGTATTCGACTCGTGGACGCCGAGCGCGGCCGTCGGCACACCGCCAGCGGTTGCTGCACCGACGAACCCTTCCAACAGGCGGCCGCCGACACCGGCGCCCCGCCGCTCGGGCACTACGTGCACGGCGACGAGTGTCGCGACGGCGGGCTGCAGTTGCCAGACGGCCAAACCGGTGACCGTGCCATCCTCGTCCGTGATCGCGCCGCTGGTAGGCAGGCAATCGATCCACAGTTCGAGATTCCGGTCCAGAGCGTTCGTCCATCCGGCAACGCTGTCCGGCTCAACCTCCTGCATGTACGCCCGTTCCAGACGGAACAGCAGCGGGAGATCCTCAGGACGGACTGTGCGGTAGCTCATGGGCCGATCATGCCGTTCGGGGGAGTGATCACGTCAACGGTCGATACCGATTGGCGCGTCGACACCGTCCCGTGAGCCGATGACGTCGTCGGCCGGGATCGCGTCGACGAGTGCGGTTCGCTGTGCGTCGGTGAGCCGAATGCCTGCGGCTGCCGCGTTCTCGTCGAGGCGGGAGCGGCGACGTGTTCCGGGGATCGGCACAGCGCCCTCGGCGAGGAGCCACGCGAGGGCAACCTGCGCAGTCGTCGCTCCGATCTCGCCGGCTATCCGCTCAACCCGTGCGACGAGCCGCCGGTTCGCCGCGAACGCTGCGGGCTGGAAGCGGGGAAGACCTCGCCGGGCGTCGTCCGGTGCCAGATCGTCCAGACTGCGGACGCCCTCGGTGAGGACCCCGCGTCCGAGCGGGGAGAAGGCAACGAAGCCGATGCCGAGTTCGTCAGCGGTCGCCTTCTCCTCGTTGTGCAGCACGTCCCGGGAGAACAGGGAGAACTCCGACTGCACGGCAGCAATCGGGTGAACGGCGTGAGCGCGGCGGAGCGTGGGCGCGGCGACTTCTGAGAGGCCGATGTGTCGCACCTTGCCCGCTGCGACCAGGTCCGCCATCGCACCGACGCTGTCCTCGATCGGTACCGCAGGGTCGGCGCGGTGGAGGTAGTACAGATCGATGGTGTCCATGCCGAGGTGCCGGAGGGACCGGTCGCAGGCGCGTCGGATGTACTCGGGGCTGCCGTTGCGGCCGTGGACGGTCCCGTCGTCGTCGGTCTCCGCTGATGCCTTCGTCGCGATCGTGATCTCGTCGCGACGAGACCCCAGGGCACGGCCGATCAGCTGCTCGTTCGTGAACGGACCGTACGCCTCGGCGGTGTCGATGAACGTCACACCGATGTCGACCGCGTGCTGCAGCGTCGCGGTCGACTCCCGCTCATCGCTCGGGCCGTAGAAGGCGTTCATGCCCATCGCACCGAGTCCGATGGCCGAGACGGTCAGTCCGTCACCGAGCTGTCGTGTCTGCATCTGCAGTGGTTCCTTTCTCGACGATCGCCCGGTAGGTGGCGATCTTCTGTTCGATCGCAGCGAGATGCCGCTGCGTCCGTGCGAGGTCTTCGAGGACGTGCTGCCGGTGGTCCTCGAAGAACCGGAGCCGGTCCCCTTCCGTACCGGGCCGTCGACTGAGTTCAGCGATCCCGCGGATGTCGGCGATCGACATGCCGGTTTCGCGCAGCATCACCAACCCGCCCACCCAATCGAGGTCCGGTTGGTGGTACCGGCGCTGCCCAGACGGTGTCCGGGGCGTCGGATCCAGCATCAGGCCAGCCCGGTCGTAGTACCGGAGCGTCTCCATCGGGAGACCCAGCGCGGCTGCGGCCTGCCCGATACTCAGCCCGTCCGGTGGCACGGCCGCATCGACTTCAGGGAGGGGGACTTCACGCATGACCTCATGCTCACACCCGGAGTGCGCTCCAGGTCAAGCGCTCATCACGCTCCGCGACTTCACCAGCCGAGCACCTACGCCACCACGGCGGTGACGACGAGATCCAGCAGCCGATCACGCTGCCGACGGTCCGTGCCGCTCGTCTCCGACACCACCGCTGTTCCTGCCACCAAC
>NZ_BACZ01000303.1 GCF_000333375.1 Curtobacterium sp. B18 | reverse complement strand
GTGCTCAGCGGTGGCCGCGGGAGCAGCCATCGGGTTCTCGTGGCCGGCGGCGTGCCCGGCCATCGAGTGCATCAGGACCGTGAAGCCGACCAGCAGCAGCAACGCCAGCGTCGCCGTGGCCTGCAGCAGCAGCCGACGACGCGGGGAGGCGGTGGTGGCGAGCATCAGTCTTTCGAGCAGACGGGTCGGATGGGCGCTTCTATGGTGCGGTACCCCGATCGGCGGCGGCAACTCGGTGTCCGGATTCACACCGAACCCGCCGCGATCGGCCGATTCGGGAACACAGAGAAGGGTTCCGCGTTACAGCGCATGGTACCCCCCAGGGGTATACGTGAACTGTTGACGCCAGCCGCGTCAGATCGGAGCAGCATGGACACGCACGAGCACCACCAGATGAGCGGACACGAGCACGCCGACCACGGCGCCGGGCACGGAACGACGACGTGGTCGATGGCAGCACAAGCAACGCTGCACTGCCTCACCGGGTGCGCGATCGGCGAAGTCCTCGGCATGGTGGTCGGCACCGCTGCTGGCTTCCACAACGCCGGCACCATCGTCCTGTCGATCGTCCTCGCGTTCATCTTCGGCTATGCACTCACCATGCGCGGCGTCATCAAGTCCGGCCTGACACTCGCAGCGGCGTTCAAGGTCGCTCTCGCAGCCGAGACCGTCTCGATCGCGGTCATGGAGATCATCGACAACACGGTCGTGGTCGCGATCCCCGGCGCGATGGACGCGCAGCTCAACCAGTGGCTGTTCTGGGGATCCCTCGCACTCTCCCTCGCCCTCGCGTTCGTGGTCACCACCCCCGTAAACCGGTGGATGATCAGCCGCGGCCTCGGCCACGCCGTCGTCCACGGCCACCACTGACTGGGTCTCGATAGACGATCCGCTCTCGGGCACGTGTGCCCGAGAGCGGATGGATTCACTCAGCGGCTTGGATGGGCTTGGCGGTCTAGGCAGCGGTAGACGGTCGCTCGTCCAACACCGAAGAGTTCGGCGAGCTCGGCAACCGAGTGCGTGCCGGCTTCATGCACTTCGAGGAGGTGCCGTTGCTGCGCGACGCTGAGCTTGGGCTGTCGCCCACGAAGGTGACCCTTCGCTTTGGCGATCTGCATGCCTTCGCGCGTTCGAGCTCTGATCAGGTCCGACTCGAACTCGGCGACCATCGCGAGGACGTTGAACAGCAATCGGCCGACGGGGTCGTTCGGATCGTGGACGGAACCACCGATGTTGAGCTTGACGTTCTTCGCGGTGAGTTCGTCGACGATGTCCTTCGCATCGCGGAGGCTTCTAGCTAAGCGGTCCAGTTTCGCAATCACCAGGGTGTCTCCGTCACGGCAGGAAGCGAGCGCTTCGCGCAGACCTGGTCGTGAGCGGTTTGTGCCGGTCAAGCCGTGGTCGGTGTGGATGTTCGTCGGGAGGACTCCGAGCCGTTCAAGCGCGACGCGTTGAGCGGTGAGGTCTTGTTCGTAGGTTGAGACGCGGGCGTAGCCGATGAGTAGAGCATTCATGGCGCGAGGATCGCCTTGCTGCGCCAACTTCGGAATCGATCGGCGATCGAGACGTCAGTGGGATGCTGATGGTAGGCAGACTCATGCGCATCCGCCCGCGGACTTTCACGCTCCTTATCCTGCTGGCGGCCTGCGGAGTCGGGCTCTTCGTTCTGCCGCCCGGGGTACCGACGAAGATCGTCGGCGCAGCGTGCGTCGTTATGGCGTTCGTGGTGCTGTTCTTCTCGGAACGGGCTGGTCAGCCAGGGCGCTGATGCCGCAGGAGCATCCTTCTTCGGGGCCCGCTGACCCACCGGGTATCGAACGGCCGTGCTCTGACTGCACCACGTACTACGGTTCGAGTGTGCCCGCGTTCTCCACCGATGACATCCTCGGCAACAGGCTGGACTTCGAGATCGCCTGCGACGGATTCGTCCGCTGGCTGCGAGACGATACTGCGTTGCGCAACGCCGAGACGTGGCTTCGGCGCGAGGGCTACCGGGTCATCGAGCTGGACGCCGGGGCATGGAGAGAAGCCATGCAGATGCACATCGCCTTCGCGACGGCCCTGCAGTTCCCCAGCCACTTCGGGAGGAACCTGGACGCGCTCGACGACTGCATGTCAGACGTAGCCGTGGCGAACTACGGGTGGGACGGAACCGAGACGGGCCTCGTCCTGATCCTGTCCGGCTTCGACGATTTCGCTCAACGACTCCCACGGATCGCCGACCACGTGAAGCAGATCCTGGGGAGGCAGGGACGCTACGCAGCACTCTTCGGGAACCGGCTCCTCACGATCTTGTCCTGAGGAGGATCGGTGTTCGGGACGGGGCGACAAGCCTTCGGAACGTACGGTGCGAGCTGTCACGAGGGGATGCCTGTGATCTTCGTGTCCCTCTGGCTCAGCTGCTCCTGCTCCTGCTCCTGCTCCTGCTCCTGCGTCGCTTCGGGATGGCGATCGCGATTCCGAAAAGCGCTGCGACGGCCAAGACGATCAGCTGGGATACGGCGTCACGGGTGCTCATGTGTCCGAGGTGGGTCGCGTGGTACGCGAAGTGGAGCACGCCGAAGCTACCCCACGCGATGCCGAGGACGCGGAACAGCGGCTGTGATCGCCAGAACAACGCTGCAACGCTCGCGGCGCCGAGTGCGAGGTACTGTGCCCCGTGGTCGCGGATGAGGTGCTCGTTGAACGGTCCGTCTTGGGATATCCACTCGCCGAGTAGGGAGGGGAAGTGGTCGTAGAACTCTCGCGGGAGCACGTAGGCCCAGAATCCGACGCCTATGGCGATGATGATGGTGCCGACGAGACCGACGGTTTGCAGGGGACCGATGCGGTATTGGATGGGTCGGGGGTGTTCCACGGGAGGCTCCTTGCTTGTCGTGTTGTTCAGCTGCGGTGGTCAGCGGATCCAAGCCATTGGTCGAACGTGGTGCCGGTGACGCGCTGGGGCTCAGTCCCGCCGCGCAGGGCCCCGGAAGCGAGGCCCTTGCCGTACGCGCCAGGGAAGCGGACGTCGAGTACGCGGCGTCGGATGCCGTCGTGGTCGTACATCCGTCGGATCATCTCGGCGAGGGTGGTCTCCGCTGGTCCGACCAGATCCGGAGCTCGGACCGCGGGGACGGATTCGGCGACGCGGACGAGGTGCTCCGCGACGTCCCGTGCCGCGACGGGGCGAGACAGGGTGCGCGGCACTAATGTGACCGGTCCGATGGAGGTTTGGGCGGCGACCTGTTCCGCAAATTCGTGGAATTGCGCGGTTCGTGCCACGGTGTGCGGGACGTCGGAGGCCCGGATGAGCCGCTCCTGCGCGAGCTTGCCGGCGTAGTAGGACGTGTCGATCTCGTCGATACCGACGATCGACAGCAGGACGTGGTGCGCAGTACCGACTTGCGTCTCCGCCGCGAGGAGGTTAGAGGTGGCGGTGGAGAAGAACGCTCTGGCCGCTTTGGTGGCGAGCGTCGTGGTGTTGAGCACATCGATGACCGCGTCAGCGTCTTCGATCGAACCAGCGATACCGACATCGCCGAGCACGTCTACGCCGTGCTTCCTCGAGAGGACGACGATTTCGTGCCCTCGTTCGCGTGCTGCACGGACGACGTGGCGTCCGACGGTGCCGGTACCGCCGGCGATCGCGATCTTCATGTGGTCTCCCAATCCGGCGCGTGAAGCCGCGCTCTTGCTCACACTGACGAGGTCGCGGCGTAGAGTGTGAGGGCGCCCTTCAACTGGAGTGTCGCGAGCGTTGGCTACGGCTGCGTCGTGCCGGCGTTGACGGGGTAGCGGCGGGTGCCAGTACGGTGTGCGCCGAGCGGTACGAGGGAGTCGGGAGCGTCGGCGCCGAGCGCAACGCCGGGTGCCGTCGCTACCTGACGGCTGTCCGCGGCTGCCGAGAGGGTTGCGCGGAGGAGTTCATCGAGCCGATAGCGGTCTGGTCCGGCGAGGTCGACGGTGTCGTTCACGGGCTCGCTGGTTGCGGTCTCGGCCAGGAGGTCCACGACGTCGTCGACGTCGACAGGCTGGAGCAGCATGCCCGGTGCGCGGACGACGCCGTCTTCTGTGAGCCAGTCGGCGATTGTGGGGATGAAGTCGGGAACTGCGTGCGCGA
>NZ_BACZ01000304.1 GCF_000333375.1 Curtobacterium sp. B18 | reverse complement strand
GCGCGAGATCGGCAGGTGGCCGAGGGTCAGGCCGCCGATGAGCGACCCGACCGCGAACACCGCGAGGACGATGCCGGCGTTCGGGCTGCCCTCGCCGAAGACGCTCGTGACGCTCGCCTCGACCGCGGCACAGGCCCCGATCAGGAGGAGACCGGTGAGGGTGGCGACGACGACCGACGGCCGCTTCAGGACGACGCCGAACGCGCGCTTCGACCGTGGGATGCGGACGCGGCCGAGCTCGGGGGAGGCGATGAACCACGTGCCGCCCACCACGAGGAACACCATCGCGAGGACGATCGCCTCGATCGTGCCGATCTGCGTCGCGACGAACGTGGTGATGACCGGGCCGGCGACCCAGATGAGTTCCTGCGCGCTCGCGTCGAGGGAGAAGAGGGGTGTCAGCTGCGACGAGGTCACCATCTTCGGGTAGATGGTGCGCACCGCGGGCTGCACAGGCGGGACGGCGAGACCGCCCAGGAACCCCACGACCACGTAGGCCCACAGGGGCATGACGACGAACGCGATCACGCCCATGCTCACGAGCGCGACGAGGCTCGTCAGCACGAGCACCGGACGCATGCCCCAGCTGCCCATCCACCGGCTGGTGAGCGGTCCCGCGATCGCCTGGCCGACGCTCGTCGTCGCGAGCACGAGGCCGGCTGCGCCGTACGAGCCGAAGACGTGCTCGACGTGCAGCAGGTAGGCCAGCGACAGCATGCCGAACGGGAAGCGTGCGGTGAGCTGCGCGGCGATGACGCGACCGACGCCGGGCGTCTTGAGGAGGGGACCGTACGTGCTCACGCCACGAGTGTACGGACCGGACGGATCGCCCTGTCACCCGTCCGGGGGAGGTGAACGGCGGCGGCTCGCGGACGGGTTGTGGAGGGGTTGCTGCGACACGCCGAGCGAGTGCAGTGCACACCCGTGGAGAGATGTGTCCACAAGGTGTGGAGGAATGTCGGTGGCCGGTGCCAGAGTGGCGGAATCACGGGCCTCTCCGAACTGTTCACACTGTGGAGGGCGTTGTGGAGAACTACACGGCTGTAACACTTTCTCTTGTGGTCGGTCCCGGTGTCGGCCACTAGATGTAGTATCGAGTCACCGGAAAGCACCTGCCCGGAAACGTCGGTCACGACGGGTTCCACAGGGGTGGGAGCACCGGTCCACAGGCACCAGCACGACCCACACACAGCAACGCAAGCGCGTACCACCACCAGGGGAGATCATGGCCGTCACCGTCTACACCAAGCCGTCCTGCGTCCAGTGCACCGCGACGTACCGGGCGCTCGACAACAAGGGCATCCAGTACGAAGTGCACGACGTCTCCACCGACGAGGCCGCGCTCGAGCACGTCAAGAGCCTCGGCTACCTGCAGGCGCCCGTCGTCGTCACCGACGACGACCACTGGTCGGGCTTCCGTCCCGACAAGATCGCGACGCTCAGCGCCGAACTCGCGTAGTTCGTCCCACGTCCGCGAGTGGTGACCCGAGCTCGTTCAGGAGGCTCGGATCACCACCGCAAGACACCCACGGTCCGTCTGTCCGCACCTTCCACGAGGAGCGCACCATGAGCCGACTGGTCTACTTCTCGAGCGTGTCCGGGTACACCGCGCGCTTCGTCGAGAAGCTCGGCCGCGACGCGGACCGGATCCCGCTCTACCCGAACGACCCGTTCCTCCACGTGGACGAGCCGTACGTGCTGGTGCTGCCCACCTACGGCGGCGGCAACGGACAGGGCGCGGTCCCCAAGCAGGTCATCAAGTTCCTCAACGACGAACGCAACCGTTCGCTCATCCGCGGTGTGATCGTCGGGGGGAACACGAACTTCGGCGAGGCGTACGGCCTCGCAGGGGACGTCATCGCACGCAAGTGCAACGTCCCCGTCCTCTACAGATTCGAACTCTTCGGGACTCCTGACGACGTGTCAGCGGTCAACACAGGATTGGATGCATTTTGGACGCAGCAGTTGCAGACGTCGATCTGACGTCGCCGCAGACGGGGATGGACTACCACTCCCTCAACGCGATGCTCAACCTCTACGACGCGGACGGGAACATCCAGTTCGACAAGGACCGTGAGGCCGCGAAGCAGTTCTTCCTGCAGCACGTCAACCAGAACACCGTCTTCTTCCACAACCTGAAGGAGCGGCTCGACTACCTGGTCGAGAACGAGTACTACGAAGCCGCGACGATCGAGCAGTACTCGCTCGACTTCATCCAGCGGCTCAACGACCTGGCGTACTCGAAGAAGTTCCGGTTCCAGACGTTCCTCGGTGCGTTCAAGTACTACACGAGCTACACGCTCAAGACGTTCGACGGCAAGCGCTACCTCGAGCGCTTCGAGGACCGCGTCGTGATGACCGCCCTCGGCCTCGCACAGGGCAACGAGCAGCTCGCGATCGACCTCGTGGAAGAGATCATCGCCGGCCGCTTCCAGCCCGCGACCCCGACGTTCCTCAACACCGCGAAGGCCCAGCGCGGCGAGCTCGTCTCCTGCTTCCTCCTCCGCATCGAGGACAACATGGAGTCGATCTCGCGCGGCATCAACTCCTCGCTGCAGCTCTCGAAGCGCGGCGGCGGCGTGGCCCTGCTCCTCTCCAACATCCGCGAGGCCGGCGCCCCGATCAAGCAGATCGAGAACCAGTCCTCGGGGATCATCCCCGTGATGAAGCTGCTGGAAGACTCCTTCTCCTACGCGAACCAGCTCGGCGCGCGTCAGGGTGCCGGTGCGGTCTACCTCAGCGCCCACCACCCGGACATCATGCGGTTCCTCGACACCAAGCGTGAGAACGCCGACGAGAAGATCCGCATCAAGACGCTGTCCCTCGGTGTCGTCGTGCCGGACATCACGTTCGAGCTCGCGAAGAACAACGAGGACATGTACCTGTTCTCGCCGTACGACGTCGAGAAGGTCTACGGCGTCCCGTTCGGTGACGTCCCGATCTCCGAGAAGTACCGCGAGATGGTCGACGACTCGCGCATCAAGAAGACGAAGATCAAGGCGCGCGACTTCTTCACCACCATCGCCGAGATCCAGTTCGAGTCGGGCTACCCGTACATCGTGTTCGAGGACACGGTGAACAAGGCGAACCCGATCAAGGGTCGGATCAACATGTCCAACCTGTGCTCGGAGATCCTGCAGGTCAACACCCCGACCACGTTCAACGAGGACCTCTCGTACAACGAGATCGGCAAGGACATCTCCTGCAACCTCGGCTCGCTGAACATCGCGCTGACGATGGACTCGCCGGACTTCGGCCGCACCATCGAGACCGCCATCCGCGGCCTCACCTCGGTGTCGCAGATGTCGCACATCACGTCGGTCCGTTCCGTCGAGGACGGCAACGACAAGTCGCACGCCATCGGCCTCGGCCAGATGAACCTGCACGGCTACCTCGCTCGTGAGCGCGTGTACTACGGCTCCGAAGAGGGCATCGACTTCACGAACATCTACTTCTACACGGTGCTCTTCCACGCCCTGCGTGCGTCGAACAAGATCGCCATCGAGACCGGCGAGACCTTCGACGGCTTCCGTGACTCGAAGTACGCGTCGGGCGAGTTCTTCGACAAGTACACCGACCAGGAGTGGACGCCGGCGACCGCCCGCGTCGCGGAGCTGTTCGCCAACGCGAACATCACCATCCCGACGCAGGACGACTGGAAGGTGCTCAAGGCGTCCGTCCAGGAGCACGGCATCTACAACCAGAACCTGCAGGCCGTCCCGCCGACCGGTTCGATCTCGTACATCAACCACTCGACGTCGTCGATCCACCCGATCGCGTCGAAGATCGAGATCCGCAAGGAAGGCAAGCTCGGTCGCGTCTACTACCCGGCGCCGTTCATGACGAACGACAACCTGGACTACTACCAGGACGCGTACGAGATCGGTGCCGAGAAGATCATCGACACGTACGCCGCGGCGACGCAGCACGTGGACCAGGGCCTGTCCCTGACGCTGTTCTTCAAGGACACCGCCACCACGCGCGACATCAACAAGGCGCAGATCTACGCATGGCGCAAGGGCATCAAGACGATCTACTACATCCGTCTGCGCCAGCTCGCGCTCGAGGGCACCGAGGTCGAGGGCTGCGTCTCCTGCATGCTCTGATCGCTCACGCGATCACCTTTTGGACTGGAGGCGCGGGGCGGCCCCGCACCGCGCCTCCAGTCCGTCACTTAGTCACCATCTCTTGAAGGAAACGTGCGTTGGTCGAGAAGCTGAAGCTCATTGATCGGGTCCAGGCCATCAACTGGAACCGCATCCAGGACGACAAGGACGTCGAGGTGTGGAACCGCCTCGTCAACAACTTCTGGCTGCCCGAGAAGGTGCCGCTGTCGAACGATGTGCAGTCGTGGAACACGCTGACGCCGGCCGAGCAGAAGCTGACCATGCGCGTCTTCACCGGCCTGACCCTGCTCGACACCATCCAGGGCACCGTCGGCGCCGTGTCGCTCATCCCCGACGCGGTCACCCCGCACGAAGAAGCCGTCTACACGAACATCGCGTTCATGGAGTCGGTGCACGCCAAGAGCTACTCGTCGATCTTCTCGACCCTCGCGTCGACGCCCGAGATCGATGAAGCCTTCCGCTGGTCCGAGGAGAACCCGAACCTGCAGAAGAAGGCGTCCATCGTCATGGACTACTACCAGGGCGACCAGCCGCTGAAGCGCAAGGTCGCTTCGACGCTGCTCGAGTCGTTCCTGTTCTACTCCGGCTTCTACCTGCCGATGCACTGGTCGTCGCGGGCGAAGCTCACGAACACCGCCGACCTCATCCGCCTGATCATCCGTGACGAAGCCGTCCACGGGTACTACATCGGGTACAAGTACCAGAAGGGGCTCGAGCAGCTCACGCAGGCCGAGCGCGACGAACTCAAGGACTACACGTTCTCGCTGCTCTTCGAGCTGTACGAGAACGAGGTGCAGTACACGCAGGACCTCTACGACGAAGTCGGGCTGACCGAGGACGTCAAGAAGTTCCTGCACTACAACGCGAACAAGGCGCTGATGAACCTGGGCTACGAGCCGATGTTCCCGAAGAACATCACGGACGTGAACCCGGCCATCCTGTCGGCCCTGTCGCCGAACGCCGACGAGAACCACGACTTCTTCTCGGGGTCGGGGTCGTCGTACGTGATCGGCAAGGCTGTGAACACCGAGGACGAGGACTGGGACTTCTGAGTTCGGTCTGATTCGTGAGGACGCCCCGCTGGCTTCGGCTGGCGGGGCGTTCTTCGTTCGCGGCCGTCGTCGCTGGTGCGGTCGTATGGCGGGCCCTCAACGAGATTCAATTCGGACGGGGTATGTGCGACACGGCTGCTGCTGTGCGCGCGGGACAGGAGGGTGCGTCCGCTGAAGGACCGGCTATCGGTCACTCGTGCCTTGCCAGTGGAGGCAGCTGAAGCCTCGCTACATTCGACGCATCCGTGCGGCGAGTCGGAGTGCCTGAACGGAACGTCGGTGTTGTTCCGAGCGGTGGCGGCCGTTGGCGGGCGAGGGGTGTGGTGCCGCGATGACGGGGACGAGTCGGGCGTGCTCGTCCAAGGTGAGGTACCGCATGACTCCGTCGAGAGCGATGCTCCCGTACGTGACAATCGCTTCGACGGAGGGGAGCGCCTTGAGGAGAACGCTCAGGGCATGTCGTCCCTCGTCGATGTCCGCAGGTCGTATGCGCCCGGGGAGCTCCCACGGGATGAGGTTCCAGCGAAGGTACTCCTTGCGTGCGAGTCCGGACTCGATGCGGGCTGCGCGATACGCGGCCGCGGTCGGCCCCGGGTTGTCCTCGCTGCAGACCGCCGCGTGCGCTGCGGCGATCGTCTGGGGGCCGGGTGACTGCATGAGGACCAGCACTCGGCTGGACGTGCCGCCGGATCGTGGGTCGAAACTCGGGACGAAGCGCCGCGCACCGTCGGGTGCGGTGCGCCATGTCTCCGCGAGGGCGTTCAGCGATCGAACGTCCGCGACCTCATCCGCGAATTCGTCCGGCGTGCTCACGCCGGCTGTGGTGGTGCGAGGAGTGTGCCGCGGATGACGGAGCCGTGGAAGGTCCGGACGGCAACGATGATCCACGCGGCGACGAGGCCGGCGTAGTAGACGACTGCGAGGACGGCGACGACGGTGAGTCCGGAGTGCAGGGCGAGGCCGTTCAGGCCGGTGACGCAGGTACCGACGGGGAACGTGAACGACCACCAGGTCAGGCTGAACGGCAGGTGCTCGCGGGCGGTGCGGATGGTGATGGCGAGGGCGATGACGGTCCACAGCAGCGCGAAGCCGAGCATCGCGAACCCGTACACCAACGCCACGACCAGCAGCGCGTGGGCGGTCGAGGCATCGACCACGGTGGGGGCGTTCGAGGCGAGGAGGTTCACCGCGGTGATCGACTGCCCGACCGGTCCGAGGACGATCCACAGCGTCGGCACCATCCCGGCCGCACCGACCTTATGCTGCGCGAGTCGGCTCCAGATCAACGTGATCACGACCAGGGACGTGACGAGGCTGAGGCCGAAGAAGCCGTAGCAGGCCCACAGCAGTGTCTCGCGCCCCTGCCCGGCGGGGGCGTAGGGCAGCAGGAGGGCGCCGGTGGAGGCAGACACCATAGGCGGGACGATCGGCATCAGCCAACCGCCGAACGCGGAGTCGGGTCCGTTCTCGTGGCGGGTGAACGCCAGGTACGGCACGAGGACCGCAGTGAGCAGTCCGCCGACGGTGCCGACGGTCCAGAGGACCCAGTCGATGGTGACAGCGGCGGGGAGGCCGATCCAGTCCTTGCCGAGGAGGATCGTTCCGGCGCCGACGGTGAGGAACGCCATCGGCGGTGCCCCGTAGAAGTGCGAGATCACCGGGTGCAGGTGGTGCTTCGCCGCTGTGCTCCGGTAGCGGATCCAGTGCAGGACCGTCGCGATGGTGAGGGCGACGAGCAGGACCGCCGCGATCGCCCAGACGACCGTCGCCGCAGTCCGGAGCCCCGGGAACTGCAGCGGCAGCGACGCTGCCGCGACGGCGACGATCCCGGTGCCCATGATCGACGCGAACCAGTTCGGAGTCAGGTTCGACACGATCAGGCCCGGCCGTTCCAACTCTCGGAACAACCGCCGGTCGCGCACACCATGCTCGGACGTCGCGGGTGCGTGGGCGAGGTGAGCGGACATGCACCCATCGTGCGCGTGTGCCCCATGGTTCGGGAACGGCGAACTCGTTGGCAGGGCACAATGGCTGCTTGTGGCACTGCGGCGGCTGACGGACCGGACTCTGGACCTCGACACCCTCGAGGTCCTCGTCCGCGTCGCGGAGACCGGTTCGTTGACCCGCGCGGCCGACGTGTTGGGGGTGACACAGCAGGCGGTGTCGGCACGCTTGCGTGCCGCGGAACAGGCAATCGGTCAGCCGCTGGCGCACCGGACGGCATCAGGGACCGCGCTGACCGACGCCGGCCGAGTGGTGCTCGGTCTGGCCGTCCCGGTGCTGGAGGCATCCCGGCGGCTCGAAGCAGGCGTCGCCGCGCTTCGAGAACCCGCGGGATCCCTCGTCGTTGCAGCGTCGCAGACGATCGCCGAACTCCTGCTCCCCGGGTGGTTGCTCACCCACCGTGCTGCCGCGCCGGATGCGTCGGTGCGCTTGATCGCGGGGAACTCCGCCGACGTGACCGACCTCGTCCGTTCCGGCGCTGCCGACGTCGGATTCACGGAGACACCTGCTGCGCCACCTGACCTGTCCTCGCTGGTGGTCGACGAGGACGAACTCGTGGTCGTCGTCGCCCCGCACCACCCGTGGGCAAGCGCTTCAGGCATCACCGCGGATGACCTCGCGGAGACGCCACTGCTGCTCCGCGAGGAAGGGTCCGGCACCCGCGCCACGGTCGAAGCGTGGCTCGACCGTGCCGGGTTCCGCCTGGTCGCCCCAGCGGCCGTGCTGGAGACGACCGGCATCATCCGCGCCAACGCGCGGGCCGGCATCGCGCCGGCGGTGATGAGTCTCCGCACCGTCGACACCGACCTCGCCGACGGTGCCCTCGTCCGAGTGCCGCTACTCGGCCCGCCACTGATCCGGCCGCTGCGCGCAATCTGGACGGGCCGCCCGGGGCCCGCTGTGACGGCGTTCCTAGACACCGCCCGCAGCTCGAGCGCCGGTGGTCAGATCAGTCCGTAGGGCAGCTCCGGGTGCTGTTCGGCGATTTCGATGAGCCGGTTGTACTTCGCGACGCGTTCCCCGCGGGCGGGTGCGCCGGACTTGATCTGCCCGGTGCCGGTCCCGACAACGAGGTCCGCGATGAACGTGTCTGTGGTCTCCCCGGAACGGTGCGACACCATGCTGGCCATCCCGACGCTGGTGGCGGTGGCGATCGCGCCGAGGGTCTGGGAGACGGTGCCGATCTGGTTCGGCTTGATCAGTGCCGCGTTCGTCAGCTGCTGTTCGCCGCCGTCACGGATCCGTTGCGGGTCGGTGACGTAGAGGTCGTCGCCGACGATCTGGATCCGGTCTCCGAGCGCTGCCTGCATGCGGCGGAACCCCTCATGGTCGTCTTCCGCGAACCCGTCTTCGACGCTCCGGATCGGATACGCGTCGACCAGGTGCCGGTAGTAGTCGACCAGCCCGTCCCGGTCGAGGCTGTCGTCAAGCATCCGATAGGAGCCGGCGCCCTGGGAGAACTCGTTCGCGGCCGGGTCGAGGGCGATCGCCACCTGATCGACGCCCGGCTCGTAGCCGGCGGCACGGATCGCGGCGACGAGCAGGTCGAGCGCTTCCTCGGGGGCGGCAATTGACGGTGCGAAGCCACCCTCGTCGCCGAGGCCGAGGCTGCCGAACCGGTCCCGCACCAGGGCCGCGAGCGCGTGGTAGACGTCCGCGCCGATGCGGACGGCGTCGGCCATCGAGTCGGCATCGACGGGGGCGATCATGAACTCCTGGAAGTCCAGGGCGTTCGCTGCGTGCGCGCCGCCGTTGAGGACGTTGAAGTGCGGGACCGGCAGGCGCGGCGTCGAGCCGGTGATCTCGGCGATCCACTGCCAGAGCGGGAGGTCCGCGGCGTGGGCGAGGGCCCGGGATGCGGCGATCGAGGTGGCGACGACGCTGTTCGCGCCGAGCCGGCGGTACCCGGTGGTGCCGTCGAGTTCGGCGAGGGCGGCGTCGATCCGCCCGATCGAAGACCATGACCGGCCAGTGAGGAGCCCTGAGATGTCGGTGTTGATCAGGTGGAGCGCCTGAGTAACGTCGCGGCCGCCGAACTTGGAACCGCCGTCGCGGAGCTCGACGGCTTCGTGGGCGCCGGTGGATGCGCCCGCGGGGGCGTCCCCGGTGACGGTGCGGCCGTCGTCGAGCTCGAGGGAGACGCGAACGGTCGGGTGGCCGCGGGAGTCGAGGATGCGGGCGCCGTGGACGGCGTCGATGGTGACGGGGTGGTCGTGGTGGGTGACGTACTCGCCCTGATGTGCTCCGTGGTGGTGGATGCCGCTGATGTAGTCGTTCATGGTGACGCTCCTTCGGTTCGGGTCATGCGTCGAGCTGGCGGGTGGTTGCGGGGAAGCCGCGGGGAGGCGGAGGGACGACCTCCTGGCGATCACTCAGCGCCAGTGCCTCCCCGCGGCAGTCTGTGGACCCGTGGGTCACGGGTGTCGGGTGTGGGCTTCCTGTGCGGTGCGGATGACGGCTTCGGCAGCAGCACGGTCGGCCCACCCGTTGGTGGTGACGTGCTTACCGTGCTCGATCTCCTTGTAGTGGGAGAAGAAGTGCTCGATCTCCGCCAGCGTGGGCTCCGGCCATCGGTGATGTCCTGCAGCTGCGCGAAGCGGTCGTCGCCAGCGGGGACGGTGAGGATCTTGTCGTCGCCGCCGTTCTCGTCGACCATGCGCAGCATCCCGACCGGCCGGACCGTGATGACGACGCCGGGGAACGTGGGACGGGGTAGGAGCACGAGGGCGTCGAGGGGGTCGCCGTCCTCGCCGAGGGTGTTGTCGATGGAGCCGTAGTCCTGGGGGAACACCATGCTGGTGAACACCGCCCGGTCGAGCCGGATCCGGCCGGTGGTGTGGTCGACTTCGTACTTGTTGCCGCTGCCGCGGGGAATCTCGATCGTGACGTCGAACAGCATCAGCGCCTCCGGTTCTGGAGCGGGTGTGTGGTCAGTGGGCGGGGTGGTCACAGGGTGCCGCCGAGGAGAATGCCGGCGGTCGCGGCGGCGACGGAGACGACGAGCATCCCGAGAACGTTGATCGCGGCGGCGGTGATCCGGCCGCTGCGGGCGAGGCGGACGGTTTCGAAGCTGGCGGTGCTGAACGTGGTGTAGCCGCCCATCACCCCGGTGCCGAGGACCGCGACCGGCACCGCACCGAGGTGGGTGGCGGCACCGACGATGATCCCCAGCAGCAGCGACCCGGTTACGTTGATCGTCAACGTGCCGACGGGGAGCCGGAACTCCCGGCCGGTGTTGATCACCCCGTCGAGGAGGAACCGGCCGGCAGCGCCGGCACCGCCGGCGACGGCGACGGCGAGGATGAGCGCGGCGTTCATGCGTCCTCCGTTCGGGGTCGGAACCAGCCGGCGACGACGAGACCGCAGGCGGTCGCGATCGCGCCGGACAGGACGGTCAGGAGCGCGTACCCGGTGCCGGCGAGTCCGTGCCCGTCGAGGAACAGGGCGGCGGTGGACTCGGCGAGGGTGCTGTAGGTGGTGAACCCGCCGAGGACCCCGGTCCCGAGGAGCAGCCGCAGCACCCTCCGGCGGCCGGCATCGGGCCCGCGGTGCGCGAGCGCTTCCAACAGCACACCGAGGGCCAACGCGCCGGTGATGTTGATCCAGAAGATCGACCAACTCACCCCGCCATCGGCAGGAAGCACGATGCTGATGACGTCACGGAGGGCAGTACCAGCGGCCCCACCGACTGCGACGAGGCCGACGTACCGCCACCGCAGATGCACCGGCCGCATGGTCGCTGCGGGGTCGGAGACGTCGACGTCCGGGTCGGAGGGGAGCTGGTCGTCGGGCATCGGGGTGTCCGTTCGGGTGGTCATGTTCCGCCTTCTGCCGCGACCAACGCCGCGGCGTGCTGTGCTGCTGTCGGATCCAGGAACGCCCCACCCCGCGGGACGAGAGCACCCGTCGGGGCGAGGTGGTACTGCACGGGTTGCCCGGTCGGCAGGTTCAGCTGCTCGAGCTCCGGGTCGGTGAGGTCGTCAATGCATGCGCACAACGCACGGAGCGAGTTCCCGTGCGCGACGACGAGGACGCTCCGCCCTGCCCGCAGCATCGGCAGGAGCCGGTCGTGCAGGACGGGGCGGACCCGCTCGATGACGTCCGAGAGGGCCTCGGTGCGTCGGAGAGCGCCGTCGGGCAGGCCGCGCAGCGCGGAACTTGACCGCAGTTCCTCCCACAGCTGCAGCGACATCGGTGGCGGCGCGCCGGTACGGGACCTGCGGAGCCGCAAGTACTTGTCGTCACCGAGCATCCGACGGGCGTCGGTCTTCGTCATCTCGGTCAGAGCACCGTAGTTGCGTTCGTTGAACTGCCACACCGCTTCTGTGGGCATCTGTGTCCCGAGGGCGTCGCAGACCAGTTCGGCGGTGCGGACGGCTCGGCGCAATGTGGAGGTGACCACGACGTCCGGCGTGATGTGCTTCGACCGAAGAAGCTGCCCCGCCGCTGCCGCTTGCTCTTCACCGTGAGGCGTGAGCGGGACGTCGAGGAGCCCGGTGAAAGTGCCGGCTTCGTTCGCGGTGCTCTCCCCATGCCGCAGAAGCATCAGCGTGCCCGTCACGGGGCATCCGACGGCCGGACCACGGTGGCACCAACCGGGTCATGCGGGACGACCAACACCGGCCGGTGCTGCTGATGGGTCAAGTGCGCGGCGACAGACCCATTGAGCAGTTCCGTCACCCGGCGTCGGCCGGTCTGCGATCCGACGACGATCATCACCGCATCACGTTCCTCAGCCACCGCAGCGAGTGCGCGACCCGGATCCCCGACCCGGAAGGCAACTTCCACGTCCACTGATCGCGCTGCAGCGAGCTCCTGAATGACCCGCACGTCTTCGTCGGGGAGCTGCTGCGGGTCGCTGTCCGCCGTGTCCGGGTCAATCGGTTCGATGATCTCCGACCCATCCGCACGGAACCCCGTCGACAGCAGCGCCGGATCGATGACCACACACACCAGGCGGGCGCTGAAGCGTTCAGCGACGGCAGCCGCGACACCGACGACGTCGTGCGCCTGCCCTGGCTGCACACCGACGACGACAACACCGGCAGTGTTCGACTCGACCATGACATATCCCTACCTCAGGCGCGCAAAAGCGCGACCAGCTGAGATAGGGACTGTTGTCGACGATTGTCGAGGTTGGGTCCGGCAAGCCCCACTGCCGGGTCCGAAGACCCCACAAGTATGCACCCACCACCCCATGCCTGCACCGACAATCTTCCGCACCTCGATACCTGTGCTGGCTGCTGCCCTCCACGATCCTCGGACGGCGGGTACCCCTTGGGGGTATCATGACGGTCACCTGTCGCCTCGCACGGCTGACGCTCTCCGCTCTCCGACCCACTGAAACCAGATGATCATCACCACGTCTCCGCGTCGCCGACTGCTGTTGCAGGTCACGGCGACGATGGCGTTGCTGCTGCTGATCGGGTTCACGGTCCTGATGCACACCATGGCCGGGCACACCGCCGACCCTGAGCATCCGATGACAGCTCCCACCGCCGCGATGGAGCATCACCCGGCCGCTGCCACCAGTCACACCGCGGCCACCGGTCATGCTCAAGACGTGGTTCCCGCGGTTGCGGTGATGAACGTCCTGAGCGATGCCGGCTGCGATGGTGGCTTGTGTGCGCTGATGTGCTCGCTGATGGGGATGGCGTGCATGCTGACGATCGCCCTGTTCGCGTGGGTGCTGCTCCGCGCCCGGAGTGGCGGGGTGCTGCATCTCCTCGCGCGGCTGCTCGCCCTCGCAGCCCACGTGGCACGCCGTGTCGCGGCGCCGCGGCCGCCGTCACTATCGGCATTGCAGATCATCCGAGTCTGATTCCACCCCGGCGGGTCCTCCCACCCTCCGGGAGCACCCGCATGCCCAGAACCCGGGCAGGCAGTCGCCTGCCCGCACCCATCTGACGCATCCACGGAACCGGAATCCACCATGCAGACCACCACCATGCGCGCTCTCGCGGCCGCCGCAGCCCTGGCCATCGGGCTCACTCTCGCGGGCTGCTCCACCAACAACACCAGCAGCCCAGAGACGTCGTCGTCGGAATCCTCGTCGTCGAAATCCACCTCCGCGGCGTCGCACAACGATCAGGACGTCAAGTTCACGCAGCAGATGCTGCCCCACCACCAGCAGGCCATCGAGATGAGCGACATGCTCCTCGCGAAGGGCTCCGGCGTGCAGGCCGACGTCGGGACGCTGGCGAAGCAGATCAAGGCCGAACAGGCCCCCGAGATCATGGAAATGACCGGCTGGCTGAAGGCGTGGAACAAACCGACCCAGATGCCGAGCATGTCTGGGATGAACCACTCTGCGATGTCGGGGATGATGTCCGACTCCGACATGCAGGACCTCCAGAACGCGTCCCCGCGGGACGCCGGGCAGCTCTACCTCGAGCAGATGATCCAGCACCACACCAGCGCCGTCGACATGGCGAAAACCGAAGTCACCAAGGGCAAGAACGCAGACGCGGTCGCACTCGCGAAGTCGATCGTGCAGAGCCAGACCGAGCAGATCACCCAGATGCAGGACATGCTCGCATCCAAGTGACCCGGCGCGCGCCGAGGCAGGCTTGACCGCCTCCTCGGCGCGCAACCGGTCCGGTCCGACCCGGTCCGGTCTCCCTCATTCTCACGACGCTGCGGGACACTCTTCCCGCACCGCAACGAAGTAGGTGTACATGTTCATCCTCAACGCGCTCGGCGACGCCCTCGCAGCCGCTGGCTCCATGGGGTGGGAGATCCTCTGGCCCCTCATCCTCGGCTTCGCCCTGTCCGGTATCATCCAAGCCGTCGTCCGCACGGACCGGATCATGAAGCTCATGCACGACGACTCGCCTCGCGCGATCAGCGTCGCGACCGGACTCGGCGCCCTGTCATCGTCCTGCTCCTACGCCGCAGTCGCACTCGCACGAGCCCTGTTCCGGAAAGGCGCGAGCCTGTCATCCGCGATGGCGTTCGAGGTCGCATCGACGAACCTCGTCGTCGAACTCGGCCTGATCCTGGCGTTCGTGATGGGCTGGCAGTTCACCCTCGCGGAGTTCATCGGCGGCCCAATCATGATCATCCTCATCGCCCTCGGTTTCCGACTCTGGATGCGTGGCAAGATCCTCGACGCCGCCCGCGAGCAAGCCGACAAGGGCCTTGCCGGATCGATGGAGGGCCACGCGGCGATGGACATGTCCGTGCAGGGCAACCAGGGGTTTTGGCGGCGACTGTTCTCGAAGCCGGGGCTGACAAGTGTGTCGCAGTACTTCGTCATGGACTGGGCATCCGTCATCCGCGACATCATCATCGGTCTGCTCATCGCCGGCGCATTCGACGCGTGGGTGCCGAAAGCCTGGCTGCAAGCGATCTTCCTCGAAGGGCACCCCACGCTCGCGTTCATCATCGACCCAATCATCGGACCGATCCTGGCGATGGTGAGCTTCGTCTGCTCCGTCGGTAACGTGCCCCTGGCTGCAGTGCTCTGGAACGGTGGGATCAGCTTCGGCGGCGTGATCAGCTTCATCTTCGCCGACCTGATCATCATCCCGATCATCGTCATCTACCGGAAGTACTACGGCTGGAAGGCCGCCCTCCGGATCACCGGCATCTTCTACGGCGCCATGGTCCTCGCCGGGTGGGCCGTCGAGCTGCTGTTCACTCCGCTGGGCCTGATTCCCACGAACCGGCACCTGAGCATCGTCGCGACCACAATCAGCTGGAACTACACCACCTGGCTCAACATCGTGTTCCTCCTGATCGCCGCGTTCCTGCTGGTCGTGTTCATCCGCAGCGGTTCCTGGTCGATGCTCCGCATGATGAGCGACGCACCCGAGGAGAACAGCCACGGCCACTCGCACACCTGACCATTCCGTAGGACCGCGCCCCCCACCTCCGCCGTCCGGTAGCCGATCGCCTACCGGGCGTGGAGTTCGAGGTAGTCGAGTGCCTGGCGAACCGTCTCTTCGAGAGGGCGGGTGCTGTCGGTGATGAGCCGATCGTCCGTGCGGGGCTCGTACTCGTCGGCGGTGCGCTGTACCTCGTCCCACGTCGGCAACGTGAACCCGGGCAGGTCGTTCGCACGCTGTTCCACGCGGCGGCGGTGTTCGTCGACGTCGGCACACACGACCTCGATCACGCGCAGCGGCACCCCGGCGGCATCAGCCGTGGACACCCACCCAGCCCGAGCAGGTTCAACGCCGCTCACCGCGTCCGCGATGACCACCTGACCGCGACGGAGGTTCGGTACCGCGATGGCATGCATGATCGAGTACGCAGCGATACCGGACTGCTCGCGTGGGATTTGGTACTTCCACATCGCGCCCTCGATCGCGTCGACGCGGAGCGTCAGCGAGGGCATCAGCTCCGCGATAGCAGCAGACAGCGTCGACTTCCCTGCACCAGGAAGACCACAAACCTGAACCAGCATCGACAACTCCTTCGGCGGCCGTAGCTCCTTGTCTATCGCTCGCGGACGCGCAGCACCAGCGACGTGGATACGCACGCTGGACCACTGAGGACGTGTCCGAAGAACGATCGCGATCCGCGCGGCACCTTTCGTCGCGGGTGTTCTTCGCTGTTTCTTGGAGGTATGGCCTTCCACTGGGAGAGTGACCCACCTCAGTGACCTGCGCGTCCTTCCGATCTTCACTTCGCCGGCACGGTGGAGGGTGCCCGTAGAACGGGCGATCGTGATGGTCGTGTTCCTCGCGGTCGTGGGGTTCGTTGTGCGGGCCTTCCCAGCGGATGCTTCGCTGTCTGCGACCCTAAACGTGCTGCACATCGGCGCTCTTGGAGCGCTCTGTACTGCGGTCTACACCGTGTTCGAGCCGGTGCCCGCGATCCTGCTGACGGTCGTCATCACCGGAATCGTGCTTGCCCGCACACGGCAGCTTCAGGTCGCGGCGGCGTTCGCAGGCGTGGTCGCGCTGACGTGGCTCCCGTCCGCCGCGCTGAAGATCATCGTCGGCCGGCCCCGCCCGCACGGCCTAACGCACCCGTTCGGGCCCGCGCAGGTGGATGCGTCATTCCCGAGTGGGCACGTCGTGTTCGTGACCGCGCTGCTGCTCGCGGCGCTGATGCTCATCGCGGACCGACGTCGCCGTCGCTTGGCCGCGCTGCTGGGAGCAGTGGGCGTCGTGGCGGTCGCGACGGCGCTGTGCATTGACGGGGTGCACTGGCCGGCTGATGTGGTCGCATCGGTGCTGTGGGCGCTAGCGGTGGCCCCGGCGGCACGGCTGCTGTGGGTCGACGTCGTCCTCCGCCGCGCTGCGGCGCGGTTGGAGCAGACTGGTCGGCACCGCTCCGGCGACAGCCGTCGATAGCGGTGAGAGGACATCCGGTGAAGCGACTCGGTCAGTGGGTCATGGCGGTGGCGAAGGGCGTTACCGACCGTGATCCGGACCGTCGCGCGTATCGGCGGTCTGCGCTCCGGATCGGACTGCGGGTGGCGGTTGTGTCCGCGGCGCTCGTGTTCGCGGTGATCGTCCTGGTCGTGGTCTACGTGGTCTGGCAGCTCACCCCTGCGCAGCAGCTCGAGCGGCATGGGCCGGAAGACGTCCACGTGTACTTGGACACGTTCGACCTGCTCATCGCGGTCCTCGTCGTCGGCACTGCGGCGGTCGTCCTCGCCGGCGCCGCGACATGGCTGATTGCCGGCCGTGCTGTCCGGCCACTTGCGGAGGCGTACCGGCTGCAGCGGACGTTCGTCGCCGATGCCAGCCACGAATTGCGGACCCCGTTGACGGTGCTGAGCGCACGCGCCCAGCAGTTGCAGGCGATGCTCCCCGCAGCAACGTCGGAGCGGGCCGTCGCGGACGCGCTCCGCGACGACATCCGGGCATTGGCGGAGGTGGTCGAGGACCTGCTCGCGACAGCCGCTGGCCGCTCCGACGAACGCGCCGAAGCTCCGTTGGATCGTGCCCTTGCCGACGCCGCTGAGGACATGACGGTCCTCGCTCGGGATCGGAACGTGCACCTCGTCGTGACGCCAGGGCAGGCGCTACTCCGGGTAACGCCGACACAGCTGCGACGCTGCCTGGTCGCGCTGATCGACAACGCCATTGGCCACAGCCCGACGGGCGGTGCCGTGTGGGTGGAAAACACGGTCGTCGGCGGGCGGGTGGTCATTCGTGTCCGAGACGAGGGCGCGGGCATCACCGGGATCGCGCCACGGCGGGTGTTCGATCGCTTCGCGCACGGCACCCCGAGCGGGTCTGGGCAACCGACCCGCACGAGCAACGGCATCGGTCTGGCACTCGTTCGGGACATCGCGGTGCGAGCCGGCGGGGACGTCGTTGTCGAACGCACCGGAAAGACTGGGACGGTGTTCGCGCTCACCCTGCCGCTCGTACGCGACGACGCGACGACGCGACGCGTGGGACGGGGGCTGGGAGCATGACAGGGCGAGGTCGAGTGCTGGTCGTCGAGGACGATCCCCGGCTCGGACCGATCATCCGCGATGTCCTCGCCGCTTCGTGGGACGTGGAACTCGTCGCGACGCGGGTGGATGCGCTCGAGGCGGCCATGCACCGGCTCTTCGACGTGCTCGTGGTCGACCGGCGGCTCCCAGATGGTGATGGTCTCGACGTCGTCCGTGAGCTCCGCCGGTTCCGGGTGACGACTCCTGCGCTGATGCTGACGGCCCTGGGCGAGGTCCACGACCGTGTCTTGGGCCTCGATGCCGGCGCGAACGACTACCTGGTGAAGCCGTTCGACTTCGACGAGCTCAACGCCCGCCTCCGTGTCCTGACGCGCGGCGACGACACTCTCGGCCGGGTTGTGGAGATCGGTGGATGGTCGTTCTACCCGGAGGACCACACCGTCCACTCGCCGTATAGCGGCCGCGTGGCGCTGACTGACCGTGAGTCGGAACTCCTCGCGATCCTTGCGGCGGAACCCGACCGGGTGTTCACCCGGGAGCAGCTGCTGTCCGCAGTGTTCGAGCGCGGTGAGCAGCTCGGCACGGTCGACACGTACGTGCACTACATCCGCCGGAAGACCGAACGGGACCTCGTCGCGACCGTTCGCGGCCGCGGGTACCGGCTCGGCACCCCCGCGTAGCCACCGTCGTCAGCGGTTGTAGCGGATGACCCAGGTCCGGGCGATCTTCCACTGCTGCGCCTCGTGCAGCCCTGCACGCTGCAGCGTTGCTGTGACGGTGGCCCGTACGTCGGGCTTCGTCGCGGTCACCAGCCATACCGTCGACGCTTCGCCGACCGCTGATCCGGCGTCGGAGAGTGGGCGGTGCGTTTCCCAGAGGGAGTCGCCGGCACCTGCCGGGCTGATCAGGAGTGGGTCGCGGAGCCCAGCGAACACGGCCGGGTAGGTTTCCTCGATGATCCGGGATGTCGCCTTCGGGTGCCGCTGCACCGGGCCGTAGAGGATCGCGTCGCGGGCATCGCTGGGCTCGGCGAGCCGTTGCCGTCCGATGAGGGCCGCGACCTCGCTCCACGCCGAGTCGTCCTTCGCCGTGACGGTCCGTTGCGCGACCCAGCTCGGTGCGGTCAGCCCGACCGCGAGGACCACGACGACGATTGCCGCCGGCCGGAACCACCGCTCCGGTAGCAGTGCGGTTGGGGCAGCCATCAGGAGGGCGGCGGCGGGGGTTGCGAACGCGACGTACCGCGGTGAGTACAGCGGATGCGTCACCATGGACGCGGCGATCAGCCCCAGTGTCGGCACCAGCACCCACGGTCCCGCGACGGCGACGAGCTGCCGCACGACGGTCGGCCGGACCGCGACCGCGGCAGCGATCGCGACGAGCACCCACAGCAGGACCGCGAAGCCGGTGTTCTTGTAGGAGAACTGCGTGACGAGCACCTCGCTGACGGTGTGCCAGCTGATGTGGCGGATCCAGGAGATCTGCGCCGACTGCGCCGACGACAGCACGGCCAGGGGCGCCACGGCCAGGATCGCGGCCCCGGCGCTGACCGCCCACGCGAGCAGCGGTCCCCGCGAGGACCGTCGTTGCAGTCGCCGGATTGCGACGACGCTCACCCCGTGGCCGACGGTCATGAGCACCAGGTACAGGAACACCGCACCGCCGATGAACGACACCGCCGCGTAGGCGATCCACCATGGCCAGGCCCGCCGGCTAGACGTGTTTGTGCGTTCGAGCGCGGTGAGCAGCAGCAGCGTCGCGGCCGTCGCGAGCAGCGCGCCGATCGCGAAGGAGCGTCCTTCCGCACCCATCCATGTCACCCGGGGGAGCAGGGCGAACAAGACTCCGGCGACGACGCCGACCCGGATGCTGATGAGGCGGACGCCGAGGACGACCACCAGTGCTGCGGTGACGCCGACGGCGATCGCGGACGGCAGCCGCAATGTGAACGGTGAGTACCCGACGGCCGCGAACCAGAGGTGCATGAATGCGTAGTAGGTGGCGTGGACGATGTCGACGTGCTGAATCTCTCGACCGAGCGCCGCCCACGACCGGGTCGCGGACGTCACGGTTGCGGCTTCGTCGTACCAGACGCTCGGCACCCAGCTGCCGACGACCGCAATGAGGAACCCGAGGACCCCGACAGCGCCGGGCGCGATGAGCCGTGCCGGCCGCTGCCGGGATGCCCAGAATGGGTGAGCGGGCACCGATCGAGGGTGGGTGTGGGCATCAGTCAGCATCGAGAAGCCCCTCCCGGTCGGCTTCCACCGCAACCGCGATCAACGCGGCCGCTACGCTCACCACACCGAGCACACCGAGCACACCGACACCCGCCGCCGCGAGCCCGATCCAAAGCGCCATCTCCATCACCTCGTCACTCACTGTGCGAGTTGTGTCCCCAGAAACGGGTAAGACAACTACGCAGGCCATGTCTTGGTCGTTTCTGAGCCCCCCAGACCGACGCTGCTCCTATGACGCACGCACGGTGGACACGGGAACGGTGGTTCGACCTGGTCTTCCTGGTCGGCTTCGCGTTCAAAGCGATCGACGGATTCATCGAGCTCGTGGTCGGAATCCCGCTGCTGTTCCTCCGGCCCGCGCAGGTCGAGACAGCGGCCCGGCTGGTCACGGCCGGTGAGCTGCAGGAGGACCCCGACGACCTCCTCGCGCACCTGATCCGTCACGGCGTCGCGACCCTCAGCGCCGACGCGACACTGTTCGCGGCGGCGTACCTGATCGTGCACGGGCTGGTGAAGCTCGGCATCGTCGCTGCGATCTTCCGCGGCTCCCGCCGGCTCTACCCGTGGGCGATCGCCGCGCTCGGTGGCTTCGTCATCTGGCAGGGCTACGAGTTCGTCCTGCACCCCAGCGTCGGCTTGGCACTGCTGACACTGTTCGACCTCGTCATCGTGGCCCTGACGGTCCGCGAGTGGCGACACCACCGCTCGCTTGGTGACGCCGTCCGCAGCATGCTCGGCCGCACCTCCCGCACCCCTCGGCGGCACCCGCCGGCCGGAACCACCTGGAGAAACGCCCTGTGACACCGCTCGCCCTGCACCTGTTCAACGCCGCGTCGCTGCTGCACGCTTTCGGCCCGTGGGTGCTCGCCGGCATCGCGCTCCTGGTCGTCGTCGAATCCGGGGTGCTGTTCCCGTTCTTGCCGGGCGACTCCCTGCTGGTGACGGCCGCGATCCTCAGCGCCACCCTCGGCGTCACCGCTTGGCAGGTCGCCATCGTCGCCGTCGTCGCAGCGATCGTCGGTGACGTGATCGGGTACGTTCTCGGCGCCCGGGTCGGACGTCGACTCTTTCGCCCCGGCGCCCGCCTGCTCACACCGGCGCGACTCCAGGAGTCCGAGGCGTTCTTCACTCGATGGGGTGGGATCTCCCTCGTCCTTGGCCGGTTCGTGCCGGTCGTCCGCACCTACGTCCCCCTGGCCGCAGGAACCGCACGCATGCCCGTCGGCCGGTTCATGCTCTGGAACGTCGTCGGAGCCGTCGCCTGGGTCGGTCTGCTCGTCACGGCCGGTGTGCTGCTCGGTGGCATCCCCCTCATCGCGGAACACATCGACGCGGTCATGATCGTCGTGGTCGTCGTCTCCGTCCTGCCCCTGGTCATCGGCGCACTGCTTCGCCGCCGGCGCCGCACCGCTGAGGCACACGCGCAGGCGCAGGCGCAGCGGTGAGCAGCGTCGAGCGAGGATGGTGGGGGAGGAAGTTCACCCTCGAGCGGCACGCGGTCACCGCTGAGGAGCGGGCCGTGCTGCTGCGCGGTTCGGTGATCCTCGCGATCGTCGGTGCCCTGGTGTTCGCCTCCATGCTCGTCGGTGTCCTCACCCGCTCCGGGGTGCAGTACCTCGACCGGCCGGTCGAGACGTGGTTCAACAGCCTGCGGCAGCCGGATCGGACCGGCGTGATGGTGTTCCTCGCGATCGTCTTCGGACCCGTCGGCATGCCGATCATCGTCCTCGTCGTCACCGTCGTCTGGTTCCTGCTCGCCCGCCATGCGTGGCGTCCGATCCTGCTCGCCAGCAGCATGGTGCTCGGGGTGGCGACGGCGCAGCTCACCGCGCCGCTCGTCCGGCACCCGCGGCCCCCAATCGGCCTCATGCTCCTCGGGCCCGACCACACCTTCTCGTTCCCGTCCGGCCACGTCCTCGGCGCCAGCGACTTCTTCCTCATCGGCGCGTTCCTCATCGCATCCCGGACGCATCGGCGATGGGTGACGGTGCTCCTCTTCTCGATAGCGGCGGTCATGATCGCGGTCCAGGTGTTCAGCCGCCTGTACCTCGGGTACCACTGGCTGACCGACGTGACCGCCTCCGTAGGGCTGTCGATGATGATCACCTCCGTCGCAATCGCAGTCGACACCCACGTCACCGCTCGGATCACCGGCTCCGCCGGACCGTCACAGAGCACATGCCGGTCTCGGTCGTCCATCAGACTGAGCCCGTGACGACTTCTCAGCCGCCCACACGACACCTCGCGCCCCTCTACCTCGCCGGCTTCACCACCGCGTTCGGCGCCCACGGCGTCGCCAGCGTCCTCGGCGCGGAGACCGACGAAATCGGCCTGAGCCTGCTCGGCCTCGGAGCGGTCCTCGCGCTCTACGACATCGCCGAGGTGATCCTGAAGCCACTGTTCGGAGCGCTCAGCGACCGCATCGGCGCGAAACCCGTCATCATCGGCGGACTCGTCGCGTTCGTCGCCGCGTCCCTGCTCGCGATCGTCGTCCCCACCGTCATCGTCCTCGCACTCGCCCGGCTCGGCCAGGGCGCCGCGGCCTCCGCGTTCAGCCCCGCCTCGTCAGCGGCGGTCGCGCGGATCGCCGGGAAGCAGCGCCTCGGCCGGTACTTCGGCCGCTACGGCGCATGGAAGAGCCTCGGCTACGTCCTCGGCCCCCTCCTCGGCATCGTCCTCGTCCAGGCGTTCGACATCCGCGCGCTGTACCTCGCGCTCGCGGTCCTCGCCGCGGTCGCCGCGATCTGGGTGATGGTCTCGATGCCGTCGCTGCCGGTACAGCCGCGACCTCGGTACACCGTCCTCGACCTCGTCCGTCAGACGACCGACCGCAGCTTCCTCATCCCGACCCTGGTGCTGGCGTCCACGACAGCCGTGCTCGGCGTGGCCGTCGGATTCCTGCCGCTGCTCGCCACGCGGCTCGAACTCCCCGCCGTGGTCGGCGCCGCGGCGATCGCGGTCCTCGCACTCGTCTCGACCGTGGTCCAGCCGCAGATCGGACGGCTCCGCGATGACGGACGGATCCACACACGCACCGGCAGCGCCGCAGGCCTCCTCGTCGCGGCGGCTGCGCTGGTCGTCCTCGCGGTCGCCCCAAACGCGGTCACGTTGTTCGTCGCCGCGATCGCGTTCGGGCTGATGATCGGCATCACCACCCCCCTCGCATTCGCACACCTCGCCGCGGCCACCCCGGAGGAGCGGATGGGCCGGACGATGGGCAACGCGGAACTTGGCCGGGAAGCAGGCGACGCCGGCGGGCCACTCCTCGTGGGCGTGATCGCCGCCGCCTGGACGCTCCCGGCCGCCCTCGGCGTGCTTGCCGCGTCAACCGCGGGGGCCGCCCTGATCAGCTGGATGGGGCTCCGCAGCCCGCGGCGGCGCGATCCTCAGTAGGTGCCGTCGCGGCGGTCCTGCTGCGTGATCTGCTCACCAGATGCCGGGTCGATACCGGACCGCGTCGTCGTCGTGGTGCGGTGCCCACCAAACGCGACGGCGAGGCTAATGATCAGCAGCACCACGCCAGCGATCATCAGGATGAAACCGATCAGGTTCAGGTTGACGCCGGCGACTTGGTAGTCGACCGCGAACGCGATGATCGCGCCAATAACGATGAGCGCGATGCTCGAGCCGATACGCATGATGCGTGTCCTTCCTCGGAAACTCGACAGTATTGGTCCGCCTGTGGTCGAGGCGGTCGTATCCAGGTGACGCCGAAGCGTGAGGGGGGAGACGCTCCGGCGCCACCTGATCAACGCCCGTCCCAGCTCATCGCTGCGCGAGCGCCACCACCGTGCCTGGGACCCACCCAGGAATCGGTAAGAAAGCAACAACAGGCGCACATGGATGCTGCTCCACGGGCGTGCAACGCTGAAGCTCGGCGACGGGGGACTACCGCGGGGCCGGTCGCGGGTCCGGTGGGAAGGGCGAACCCACCGGGGCCACCCCGGGGCTTAGAGGGACGCGAGCATGTCCTGCATTTGGGTGATCTGCTCGGTCTGGCTCGACACGATCGACTTCGCCATCGCGACGGCGTCGGTGTTCTTGCCCTTGGTGACTTCGGTCTTGGCCATGTCGACGGCGCCCTTGTGGTGCTGGATCATCTGCTCGAGGTAGAGCTTCGCGGCGTCCTTCGCGGACGCCTGGTCAAGGTCGTCCATGTCGGAGTCGGACATCATCCCGGACATGGAGTGCCCCATCCCGGAGTGTTCCGACTCGGTTGGCTCATCCCAGCCCTTGAGCCAGGTGGTGAGCTGGTTGATTTCTGGGGACTGCTCGGCCTTGATCTGCTTCGCGAGGTCGGTGACGTCGGTGTCGACGCCGGAGCCCTTGGCGAGGAGCATGTCGCTCATCTCGACGGCCTGCTTGTGATGGGGCAGCATCATCTGCGCGAACATCACGTCCTGGTCGTTGTGCGCCGACGCGGCCGACGTCGACGAGGACGACGAACCCGTTTCCGAGCTGCTGTTGCTCGTGGAGCAGCTGGCGAGGGTGAAGCCCAAGGTCAGTGCGGCCGCGACCGCGAGGGTGCGCGTGGTGGTGGTGTGCATGATCTTTCCGTTCCCGTGGATGCGTCTGGTGTTCCGGGTNAGCGGACGCCTCCCGGATCTGGGCATGCGGGAGTCACCCTTCGGAGGTGGGGTCCCGCAGGGGGCGGATCAGATGCGGATGATC
>NZ_BACZ01000305.1 GCF_000333375.1 Curtobacterium sp. B18 | reverse complement strand
ATCGCGGTCACCCTGGAGGTCGTGTTCGTTCGGAACCTCCGGCAGCAGATCGAGCGGAGGCGGGGTCGGTGACCGGCGCGACCTGGTTCGGCATCGGCGCGGTCGTCGTGGCGCTGTGGGGTGTGACGATCGCGGTGTTCAACCGGTGGGCGCAGTCCATCGGTGGCGACGAGCTCGTGAACGGGAGGCCACTCACGCCGCGGTTCGTCCGGGTGATCGGCATCTTCCTCGCAGTCGTGGGGACCGGGATCGCCGTGGTTGCCTTCAGCGGGCTGCTCCCGACCGGCTGAGCGCCTCAGGACACCGAGTCCGGGTGGGACCCCGTGCGCTGCCCCGACTCGAGCGACGCGATCGCCGCCAGGTCGTCGTCGGTCAGCACGAAGCCGTCGACGTCGAGGTTCGACCGGATCCGCGCCGGCGTCACCGACTTCGGCAGCACCACCACGTCCTGCTGCACGTTCCAGCGCACGAGCACCTGCGCGACGCTCACCCCGTGGGCGTCCGCGATGCCGGTGAGGACCGGCTCGTCGACGAGTCGCCCGCGGCCGAGCGGCGACCAGGCCTCGGTCACGATGCCGTGCTGCGCGTGGAATGCCATCAGCTCGCGCTGCGGCAGCCAGGGGTGCCGCTCGACCTGGTTCACCGCGGGGACCTCGCCGGTCTCGTCGACGATCCGCTCGAGGTGCGGCACCTGGAAGTTCGAGACGCCGACGCTCCGCGCACGTTCCGACGCGCGCAGCTCGACGAGAGCGCGCCAGGTGTCGACGTACCGGTCGTTCGCGGCGGCCGGCCAGTGGATCAGGTACAGGTCGACGGCGTCGAGCCCGAGCCGCTCGAGGCTCGCGTCGAACGCTCGCAGGGTCGCGTCGCGCCCCTGGTGGTCGTTCCACACCTTCGTCGTCACGAAGACGTCGTCACGGTCCAGCCCGGAGGCGCGGATCGCCTTCCCGACGCCGGTCTCGTTGCCGTACATCTCGGCGGTGTCGACGTGCCGGTAGCCGGCGTCGAGCGCGAGACCGACGGCCGTCTCGGCCTCGGCGTCGTCGACCTTGTAGACGCCGAAGCCGACGGCGGGGATCGAGGTGCCGTCGCGGAGGGGGACTGAGGTGACCATGCACCCATCCTGCCGATCGTGGCGGGGATGCGCCGCGCCTCCAGGCCGGGCGTCGGTCGTGCGTCGTTCCTTCCCAGAACGGCTGCGATGGAGAGTGGGAACGGGCGTACCTGGTCGGAACTTCCGACCAGGTACGCCCGTTTCGACCAGGGACACCCCGCGCTGCGGCTACTTGGGGATGTTGACCGGCTCGGTGTCGGGGATGGGGCTCGCGTCGCGACCGCGCAGGTCGGGCAGCCAGCGCTTCGTGACGAGCGGGAGCACGACGCCCACCGCGGCCATCACCGCGCCGACCATCATCCCGCCGGTGGCGCCCTGGCTGTCGAGCGCGCCCTTCCAGGTCTCGCCGAGCACGAAGTCGAACACGCTCGCGTGCAGCTCGTCGATGGCGTCGTCCTCGTCGCGGATCTCCCCGGCGAGGGCGATGTCCTCGGTGGCGAGCAGGCGCGTGAGCTTCTGCGCCATCGCGACGTCGAGCTGGCCCATCTTCTTGAAGGTGCCGCGGAGGCCCTTCGGGACGACCTTCTCGGGGAAGCGCTGGCGGGTGAGCTGGGCGATGTGCTCGGCCATGTCGCCCATGCGCTCGAGCGACGAGCTGACGCGGAGGGCGGTGACGACGACGCGCAGGTCACGGGCGACGGGGGCCTGACGGGCGAGGATGTCGATCGCGATCTCGTCGAGGCTGTTCGCCGCCTCGTCGATCTTGGCGTCGTCGGCGATCACCTCCTCGGCGAGGGCCACGTCGGACTCGCTGAACGACTGCGTGGCTCGGGTGATGGCGGACTCGACGAGCCCGGCGATCTCGGTCAGTCGCTCCTGGACGTCCTGGAGTTCCTGCTGGAAGACTTCGCGCATGGGGGAGTACCTCTCTCTGCGTACCGGTCGAGTGTCGTCAGGTCAGGTGAACGAACGGTGACGTCCGGCTGAACGCTTCGCGATCCGGACCGGGAACCACGCCGGACGCGGGTGAACGGGGTCGGAACCGCGTGTGACCATCCCTACACTGACGGCATGGACAACGCGTGGCTGGTGCCACTGTCGATGCTCCTCGGCGGGGTCTTCGGAGCGGGCGTCGTGGTGCTGATCATCACTCCGACGGACCTGGGGTCCCGGTGCGGCCGGGCGCTGGGGCGCCGACTGGCGCGGCGCGCTCTGCTGCGGAGCGTTCTGCTGCGGAGCGTTCTGCGGGGCCGGTGGCGCATCGGGGTAGGGCTCACCGTCGCCGTACGGGTCGTCGTCGAGCGGGTAGTCGTCCACCGGGACGTCCGGGGCGCCGACCGGGCCGCCCGCGGAGGCGCGGTCC